>CALCSS010000083.1 GCA_937893835.1 uncultured Fidelibacterota bacterium | reverse complement strand
TGAGAATGCGCCCCCTTAATAAGGTTTCCGATCTTGTCGAGGCGATTAGACGATCAACTCCTCCATCAAAAAGGAATAAGTCTATTGCGCGCGTCTTTCAAGCAATAAGAATTGCTGTGAATGGAGAATTGGAAAAACTCGAAGTATTCCTCTCTTCCTTTTGTGATAGACTGAAAGATGGAGGGAGAATAGTCATAATTAGTTTCCACTCATTGGAAGATCGAAAAGTTAAACATAGCCTAAGATCATTGAAAAATGAGCATGAAATAAAAATCTTAACAAAAAAACCAATAACTCCCTCAGAAAAAGAGATAGAGTATAACAGTCGATCTAAAAGCGCAAAATTACGTGCGGCTGAAAAGGTAGGATAATGGCAAAAAAAAGAATATCAAAAAAAACAATGAATATTATCCATAGTATTGTCTTTTTTGCTTCTACCCTTGCATTTATATCATGCTTGATTATTTACCTATGGGTCTATACAGAAATAGATGAGACTATTCTATCCATTGAAATACAAAAATCCACTGCAGAAGAGCTACAGAACACAATAGAAAAACTAAAAAGTAATATCGAATCTCTAAGCCGTGCAGATGTAATTGCAAAAAAAGCAAGAACTGATCTAAAAATGGTTTTCACTGAGCCTGAGACACTGAGAATAAAAATTGATTATCTGCAAAATAAAGCTCTATGACAAAGACGTATCTTAAATATAGGGCACGAGTTATGGTCTTGACAGGACTTGTCATCCTATCATGGGGAGGCCTTTGTATGCGACTATTTCAAGTGCAGGTTTTGAATGCAGAGCACTATCAAAGAATCGTATTTAAGCAATCTCAAAAGAAGCAGCTAATACCGGCTACTCGTGGAAATATATATGATAGGAATAACCGCCCATTAACTAGAAATATTATTCATTATACCTTATCTGCTAACCCTTCGATGGTATCAGATAAGAATATTTTGGCTGCAGAGCTAAGTAAAAGCACAGGCAGTCCCAAAGAGAAATATATTAATAAATTAAATTCAAAATCCAAGTTTGAATATCTTGAGAGAAATTTACGAAGAGATGAATTAGGCTTGCTAGAGACCACAGTTTTTCCAGGATTGAACATAGAAAGAGAATATAGAAGATATTATCCACATAATCATATTGCTGCTCAGATACTAGGATATACCAACCTAGATGATGAAGGCATCTCAGGTATTGAAAAAGATTATAATCATTATTTAAAAGGTTCTTCTGGATGGATTTATAAGACCAAGGGTTGGAGTGGAAAGATACAACATAAGAGCGGAATGCCCTTCCAGAGACCGGTCGATGGTAGCAACATACAACTAACGATTGACCTAGAATACCAATCTATCTTAGAGGAAGAACTCAGTAAAAGGCAAATGGAGACAAATGCCTCTTCTGCAACTGGAATCATAATGGATCCTGAGACGGGTGAAGTGTTGGCAATGGCAACTACTCCAGGATTTGATAATAACAATTTTGAATCTACAAATCCCAAACTACATAGAATTCGATCTATTACCGACCAATTTGAACCTGGGTCGACATTCAAGGTGGTCTCTGCTGTATCCGCGCTCCATAATGGAAAGATAGGACTAGAGAATGAATTTAATTGTGAGAATGGGTCTTATGAATACTACACAGAAAAGATCACTGACCATGAAAAATATGGTATGCTAACACTACCACAGATCATACATCATTCCAGTAACATAGGCATAATCAAGATGATGGATCAAGTAGGACCAAAAAACCTATTTTCAGCAAGTAGAAATTTTGGATTTGGATCAAAGACCGGTATCAGTCTAAATGGAGAGGTAACAGGAAAATTAAATCAATACACTGATTGGAGTGCAGTATCACTTGGAATGATAGCAATGGGGCATGAAGTAGGAGTCACTGCTATTCAACTTGCTTCTGCGTATTGTGCAATAGCAAACGGTGGTTATCTATTAAAACCTAGAATAATCCACCAGGTAATGGATCAAAGTGAACATATAATATACTCTGAAGAACCTATGGTGATGCGAAAAGTCGCTGAGACAACCACTATGAAAAATATTTGTAAAATGTTACGTGGTGTAGTCACCAAAGGCACGGGTAAAAATGCAGATATCCCAGGTTGGAAGATTGCTGGAAAGACAGGTACTGCGCAAAAATGGAAAGATGGAAAATATTCAAATGACAAGTTCATTTCTAATTTTATTGGTTTCTTTCCATTTGAGAATCCCCAATTGCTCGCATTGATAATGCTTGATGAACCTTCAAAACCATTTCATTGGGGAAATGAAGGAGCCGCAGTTGCATTTAAACGGGTAATGGAACGAATAATAAATATGGATGATAGCATCGTCCCTCCTATCTCAAATAAGCAATATGAAACATTTGAACCTAATAAAATCATCGCCTCAGTAAGCAAAGATAATTATGATTCAGTGGATAGATCACCACCACTTCAATTATCAACATTAGCCAGAAATTCAAATAGAGTACTTGTGCCCGAGGTTAGGGGATTCAGCTTGCGCAAGACCATATCCATCCTGCATAAATTAGGTCTCAAATACAAGATCAATGGGAGTGGAGAGGTCTATTGGCAACATCCAAGACCTGGTCAAATAGTAAAGAAAGGCACCATGTGCGAGGTAGGACTCAAATGAGTAAATGTTTATCCAGTATTGTTTCTAGCATAGTTTCAGAGGGACAGAAAATAGATCATGATAGCAATGTAACTGGCGTGACGATGAATTCAAAAGATGTTAAAGAAGGCAATATCTTTGTGGCTATAAAAGGAATCGATCAGGATGGGCATGATTTCATAGGACAAGCAATTGAATCTGGAGCCTCAGCAATAATAACAAATGGTCGTGATATGGGAAAATTATCTGTGCCACAGATCAAAGTGGCCAATCCGCGTAGAGCGGCATCGATCATTGCAGCTGAATTTTATGAACACCCATCAAGTGATCTGATTGTAATCGGTATAACAGGCACAAATGGAAAAACAACTACAGCATCACTAACAAAATCAATCCTTGATCATGCAGGGCATAAAACTGCACAAATTGGGACGCTGGGTCTGATTGCAGATGGCATTGACCATATGGAGACACTAACGACACCAGATGCAATAAGCATTCAAAGAATATGCGCTGAATTAAAAACAGAAGGTTTTACGCATATTGTTATGGAGGTCTCATCGCATGCTTTGGATCAATATAGGGTCGCTGATATAAAGTTTAATATAGCAGCTTTTACTAATCTCAGTCCTGAGCATCTTGATTATCACTCAACAATTGAAGCCTATTTCTATGCAAAATTAAAGTTATTCACCATGCTCTCCTTCAATTCTACAGCAGTTGTAAATATGTTGGATGATTATGGAAAAAAGATAGCAAATCAATCCACGGCTCCAGTCATATCCTTTATGGAAAAAAATAATGCCTCTCTTTTTTTTGAAGACCTTGATGTTTCAACTTCAGGAATTGAAGGAAAAATCTTCGCAGGAGAAAAGATATATGAAATAAAATCCGATCTATTGGGAAATTTTAATAGTGAGAATATTCTAGCTGCAGTCTCTATCTGCCACGCATTAGATGTCAAAAATACCCATATTGAAAAAGGCATAGAACAAATCTCAATCATTCCTGGTCGTATGGAATCATATTCAATTAAATCAGGCGCAAAGGTAGTTATTGACTATGCACATACACCAGATGCATATGAACAAGTGTTGAAAACTCTCAAAAAATTATTGACGGATGACAGTCAATTGTATGTGGTCTTCGGTGCTGGTGGAGAAAGAGATAAAGAGAAACGACCTATAATGGCAAAAATTGCTGAAGGATACTCATCGCATTGTTTTATTACTCCAGATAATCCTAGAAAAGAAGACCTAGACATAATCAATAAAGAGATCAAGGCAGGGTTTCAAGGGTTTGGATATACAATATTTACTGATCGTGATCTGGGCGTTAGAAAAGCTCTCAATAGTGCAAAAACTGGTGATATTGTAGTAATACTAGGAAAAGGTAGAGAAGAATACCAAGAGATCGATGGACAAAAAATATTTCATTCAGATCTTGAAATAATAAAAGAATATCAATGAGAGTATCAATAAATCATCCAGAAATGTTTGCAACCGTTTTTGAATCTGTCACCAAATCAAAACTTCATAGACCAATCACAGGAATATCCACAGATAGTAGAGAGTTACATAACGGAGATCTTTATATAGCAATCAAGGGATCCAGAACTGACGGGCATCAATTCTTAAAACAAGTTAAAGATACCGGCGCTGCGGCAGCATTGGTTTGTGAGACCAATGAAAAAATAGACATTCAACAAATCAAGGTTAATGACACTCTAGATACGATTGGAAAAATTTCAAATAAATGGAGGATGACATTTGACATACCTATAATCGGGATAACAGGGTCAAATGGAAAAACCTCTACAAAAGAATTACTACTACATGTCCTATCATCAAAATTCAAGATGCATGCCACCAAGGGGAATTTCAATACCAATATTGGACTTCCCCTAACCCTCTTAGGTCTAGATCCTGATCATCAAATTTCAATTCTTGAGATGGGGGCAAGTGCTCCTGGTGAGATAGAGGAACTTTGTAACATAGCAAAACCTACCCATGGAATAATTACAAATATTGAACCGGCTCATTTAGAGGGATTTGGGTCAATGGAAAATATAGCATATGAGAAAGGTGCCTTATTTAGATCGCTTCACAAAGGTATATCATTTGTAAATCAAGCAGATGCTATGGTTTCGAACATTCCTTTTTCTGGCAAAAGAGTGACATATGGTTTAGACCCAGATTGTGATTTTCCTGCAGATATCTTTCATGAGGATGATGGTACCCTTACACTTATTCTTGATACAAATATCATACCAACTGGGTCTCATAATCTATCATTTATAAAAAATTGCATCGCTGTTTCTGCCATATCAATAAGTCTAGGGATTGATTGGAATGCTTTAAAGAAAAAATTGCAATCTTTTTCTTCTCCTCAAGGCAGATGTTTTGTTAAACAAATAAATGACATCACTGTTATTGACGACACTTACAATGCGAATCTCTCTTCATCATTAGCAGCGCTTGACTACCTCAATGCCTTTTCAGGTGATGGTCGACGGATATTCGTTTTTGGGGATATGCTCGAACTGGGACCTACTACAAATGATCAGCATCAAAAGATTGGAGAAAGATGTTCTGAATTAGGCTTGGATGGTGTTTTTACAATTGGGGAGCATACCAAACATACAAATGTTGTTATAAATAATGGAATTATGAACAAACATTTTGATACAAAAGAGAGTATGATCTTTTCACTTAAAAATTTTCTAAAATGTGATGATAAGATTCTATTCAAGGGATCAAGAGGAATGGCCATGGATAAGGTAATTGAAGGAGTATTCGAAAACTGATGCTATACCAATTATTTACTCCATTCAAAGATTCCATTTCAGTATTCAACTTATTTGAATATATCACATTTCGTGCGGCATCAGCATCAATAATAGCACTATTCATAAGCTTCATAATCGGGCCCTGGGTTATCCACATACTACATAAAAACCAAATCGGCGAAGAAATTCGTTCGACAGGGCCGAAATCACATATGAAGAAAAGAGGCACGCCCACAATGGGAGGAGTCATCATTTTAATGGCTGTACTCCTCCCAACCCTCTTATTTTCAAAATTAAGTAGTCCTCTAATACAAATTATCTTATTTGCAACTATTTGGATGGGAATAATCGGCTTTATTGATGACTATCTTAAAGTAGTTAAAAAAATGGAGCGAGGTTTGATTGCTCGCTATAAAATTGCGGGACAGGTCTCTTTGGGTTGCATAATTAGTTTTTGGATATTCCAGATACCAGAATTCATTGAATTCAATACAAAGACTACCGTTCCATTTTTTAAAAATGTTGAACTTGATCTAGGCATGCTATATCCCATTATGGTCATA
>CALCSS010000082.1 GCA_937893835.1 uncultured Fidelibacterota bacterium | reverse complement strand
TATCCAAAATCATCTATGACAATCCCTATTCTTCCCTTTACATCTGGTATTGGTTTCTCAGGAAGAGCAACATCAGGTCTTTCCTTTTTCTTTTTTTCAACCTCTACCATCTTTTCCTGAAGGACCTGCTCTTTTTTATCATCATCCATTTTCTTCATTACAATAAGCAATACTACGATGATGAATGTCAAAACATAGATCATTGGTGTCCTAAGGTCAAATTTTCTCATGGCATTAGAATCCTTATCGAAAGCAATTTAGGGAAGCCCAGATCCTGTGAACCAAATCTGGTACCATAGGTTATCTGATAACGATTCATGTTAATTCCAATTCCCATTGAAGATTCTACAACTTGTTTTGATCTAGAATAACCAGCAAGCAGATCCAGGCGATTCCAACTGAAACGGTTTCCTAAATGGATCTTGGATGTAGAGGCAATTGAATTCCATTCAAAGGAACCGAAGACACTATTTTTAAAATTATCAAATTGAAACAGTTTTGAGATTCCTGAGGAGAACCTTTTGGGTAGAACTGGACTATTATTATCTAATTTTGTCATTTTACCAAGATTTTTTGCTACAAGTCCAAATGAATAACCATTTTTCAATTTGATCGAATATCCAAGGTCAAGACTGATGCCCTTTGAGTTTTCTGTATAAAGACCGAATTGGACATAGGATATTGAGATGCCATAGCTATGGTTCAAATGCTCAAATGAAATTCCAGCATCTAAGACAAGTCCATATGCACTAAAATTTGATAGTGCCTCATCTTGAGGTGTGTTTCCTCTGAATTCAAGATCTGTCAGCCCTGAGTATTTCAGTCCAAGGTGGTAGACCTTGTCAAGTCCTACTTGATTATAGCCAATATGTGAGAGAGAGACATTCCCAAGCCAGTTTCCTCTATTCAGAGACAGATACGGGTGCTTTTCACTAGCCTTATAAAGAGCTGGATTTATGGGGAATAATCCCTTCAGGGTCGTTTGACTTCCCATGCTCAATTCCTGCGCAGATGATGGGAGGACCAGCATTTGTGTACCCATTCCTTGAAGCGAGATAAAGATCGAAAAAAAAAGACTAAAAATTGAACGCATAGGATATCGTATGTGCTGTTTGAGATGCCCAATCTAGCGAAAAGGCATAATCAATATTTGAATCACGAGAATTAAAAAGTCCGTATTCATATCCAATTCCAAAGGCCGTCCTTCCGTTTCCATATCCACCTCTGAAAAAATATTGTTCTAGGAAACCATATTCTACACCTACCCTAGGTAATACTCCAGAATATGCACTATGGTCTGTAATGACACCAAGATCCCAGACAAAAAGAAGTCCTTTCTTATCATACTTTGACCCAATTCTATATATGGTTGGAAATTCTTCTTTATATGGACCTCCCTGAGTATAGAGTTCATTTGTATCCCACTGATAGTTTGAACTTAGATCCTGCACCATGATCCCAAAGGTACTATTAGAGCCTGTCTTCACTAAGATACCTATGTCAAATCCAATCCCTGAACCAGAGACCTGGTCTGATTCTGTGATTGGTAGATCATATCTTAGAATCTTGAAATTGGCACCAATCGACAACCAAGGTAAAAAACGCTGTGCAAAAGTAATCATCAATGCATTTTCTCCTGTTTGCATCTTGGAGGACTTCATCCCCGTACTGTAGCGTCCTTGAATATCATTTACACCACCGTAGACCCAAGCCACACCTAATCCTGCAGTTGGTGGGAGAGACATTGCAAAACTGGTTGCTGCCAAACGTCGATCCAGCGTCAAGTTTGTATAGGAACTACCAAAATGCCTTCTTTGTAAGAAGGCAGACCAAGCAGGGTTATGAAATACAGGAAAATTCTGATCTAATTCAGCTGTGAAACCTCCACCCATCGCTAAAGACCTGGCTGTTAGCCCCATTCTTAAAAATCCTCCTGATTGCCCTCCCCAGTCTTGGGCGTATGCAATCGAAATGATGATGATAAAATAAATAATGATCTTCTTCATCACTTGACCACAATCAGTTTATCCCAAAAATATTGTGGGCTCTTGTTGACCGAAGGCGCATATTTTAGACGAATGAAATAGACTCCATTATCCACCAGTACTCCATTCATGTCACGCCCATTCCATTTTAATGCACCATTATACGAGTTAAGGTCAAAATCATATTTAAAGACCTTCTCCATCGCAAAATTGAAGATATCAAGCTCAACTTGGGTATTGATGATAGTCCCAGTGTGGAAGCGAACGTAACCCTCATTTCCCATTTGATTATGATTCCAAGGCGAGAATGGATTTGGGTATGCATAAAATTCCATTGAGTCATATTCCGTCTGAAATATTGTCCAACTTGAACCCTGTAGGTCACTTGAGAAGGCAGCGCCATTTGAGGTCCCTATCCATAGACTTGGTTCATCACTCTCCCGATCATCAATTGCAGAGGTATAAACAACATCGGTCAATATTTCACTCTGTGACATGAATGTTGTATCGATCGCTGGATCAAACAAGGCCCAGTTTTCCCCATCAAAACTCTTCCACAGCCCTGATTGGCTAGATGCCAGGACCAAGGAATCCTGTGCAGCAATGTTATATATTCTCTCACCTAAAAGCGCTGTCCGCCAGGTTAAACCTCCGTCTCTAGTATAGCTCAAACCACGAACCTCGCCTGGTGTATCGGCATTCATTGTAGCTGCCCAGATCGTTGTTTGTCCATTGGATACCTGCCTTGCCAATCCTACTACAAAATTACCTGACAGGTCTGCATTCTGATATGTATAGTGAACCCATTCAATACAATTGAACAATTGAAAATTTCCTGGAGAGACCTCTTGCCATTCATTGATCATAATGCCTCGATTGACTCCATTTGCAGTTCCAGCCCAGACCGTATCACCATGTACCAAGACCGAGAATGCCTTATGATTATGGTTCCCGTCATCTGCTGGATCTCTTGGGTTAAGGTAATATCCTGGTAGGATGGCCCTACCAAGATCATCCGTCTCATCAAACCCGGTACATAATGACAGAGAGTCCTGGCTATCCATAGGCATCGGAACAACCTCCCAATTACGGTCGTTGAGATCATACCGTCTCAATCCTCCGGCCCAACTTGCCGTCCATAAATAATCCCCATAGAGGAAAACATCATATGTGACATTGGCCTCTGGCACAGTGACTGGAAGACTCCGGAAGAAACCCTCGCCAAACGGTCTCAAAGTATCAGCATCAAGGTCCATGGGTTGTTTTAAATAGGTCCATGATATTCCAGAACTATCATTGACCGTTTGAGCATTATAGCTAAGTGTAAGACCATAACCAACCTGTATGCTACCATTGTCACCTGAATAGGCAACTGCCATGGTATCATTCATCACCGCAATGGCTGGAATGCCACCATAGGGCACTAGATAAGTGGCTTGACCATCGGTCAAGGAGTCCATTGTGGTACGGTGGCTATAGACATTGTGACCATCATGAAGAGCGAGACCTTGTCCTGTGCCAAACCAGGTCAAAGAGTCTCCCATCAGTCTGATCTCTGCAACAATATTACTGAGCAGACCTTGACTGAGAAAGGTATCTTGGACCGCAATGCGAAGAGCAAAACGATCAGGTGTATGTGTCTGTGCACCAAGACACGAGATCAAGACCAGCGTGTTTATGACCTTATTGAATGACGATCTCATGCTCTACCATATTGCTATATTCATTTGCTTGGTCCTGTGCCTGAAAACGCCATTTGAACGTTCCTGCCTTAGTTTGGAAAGCTGGGTCTGTAAACCCAGTGCCATAGACTGGAATTCTAAATGAGAATACACCATCACCTCGAATAGAATCTCCGCTTGTTATGTTTGGCTCATAGAGTATCTCTTCGCTTCCATCATCATGAAGATAGATCTGATCGCCATTATTCATCAATGAGTCCCCTTCTATATGAAATGATCTGAATCCTGCCCATTTTATGGTCTCTAACCCATCGGCATCATATACTTCCGCTTTGATCAAATGCAAACTTACCGTAGCATCAGAGGGACGAATGATCAATGATGGTGCAGTGACAGATTCTATTCTTGGAATTATATTCCCTATCATGACAGAGTCTCTCAACGTAAGAACCTCCGCCCCAAAGGTCGCAAAAAATTCCATGAAAACAAGTCCTGTGACATCTGTAAGTACATTATTTAAACTTTGTACATCATTTGATATTTTTCTAGCAAATACATCATCTCCTATGATTATATCACCTTTAATACCACTATCATTAAGAGAGATCACATCTGGAGATTGGTCACGACTTATTCCATACCAATGCACGATCACACTATCCAATGAATTCCCCTGGTAGGCCGATTCGGAATTGACAGAAAAATATAATTTGTTAACATCCTGTAGAAATGTAAAGCTTGGATCTACAAGTGGATCTGAAGGGTCTTGCTCATTAGGCTCAGAGCATGATAGACAAATAATCGCAAGCATCACTAGGTATCTAACGGGAGAATACCCTTGATCAATATTTAATACCATGAGGACACTACCAATTTTGACCTTCTCTATTATAAATATAGTCTACCATCAATCTCCCAACCTGCCCCAGACTCTCAGGACTACAATTCTCAGGGAGATCATCCATCGTGTGCCAAAAGTTTGCATAGGAATTCGGATATTTAAAATCAATGAGGTCTATTGATGGAATTCCTGCAATTTGATAGAGGGGAATATGATCATCATAAATGGCATTTTGAGGCGTGATATCAAAAGCATCTAACCCCATTTCATCAGCCCTATTCCACAGATAGCGCACCAACTCTGGGTGAAACTCTAAAGAATATTTTTCAACAGGAAGGTGCAACTGTTTATCTCCTACCATGTCTAAGTTTATTGCCTCATAGGGCTTTGGGATTGGCAGGTTTTTTGCAAAAAATCTCGAACCTTGGCAATATGTCTCGTTCTCGCCTGGAACCCCCATATCTTCACCATCGAAGAAGACCAGATTGACTCCTATGGGTGGGGGCGACTCACCCATGATCCTGGCAAGTTCCAAAAGTACTGCAACCCCTGATGCTCCATCATTTGCCCCAATTATGGGCTGGTTTCTATCTTTTCTATTTTCCTCAGAGTCAGCCCATGGACGAGTATCCCAATGACACGATATCACTGTTTGGAATTCAGCCTCAGTATTGTATCTTGCAATGACATTTTGTAGATCATGGCGGGTTTTATTTTTTCTTTCTTGATAAGAAAATTCTTGAACAATAATGTCCTCAGCTGTCTTGTCCAACTCTTCAAACATGAATCCAAGACAATTATAATAACCTTCAGAACTAGGATTTCTTGGACCAAACTCACACTGCCTCTTGAGATATTCAAAGGCATTATCCTCATTAAAGTCTGGACCATTTGGACCACAGCATAATGTGATCGATGCTGTCAATATTAGTATTTTATTCATATCATCCCGAGATTGCCAAGTTCACATCAAAGCCGAAGTCTCTATCAATTTTTCTACCTGTTGTCCTTGTGTCACTTTCACGATATTCGTACCTGAGACCCCCACTGACCTTGGTGGAAAATTGGTAAGAGATCCTTAGACCTGTCTTCCAACTCTCTGAAAAAGAACCTACCTCAAGATTCACTTTATCTCCAGATCGTTCTTCACGGCTCTCATTCAGGTCAAAATTTAAGGTAAAACTTATTGTATTGTTGAGATTCAGATTGCCATAAAAAGGAATAGGTATATTTATACCCCCCCTGTGGGTGTATGTGCCTGTTGATGTATAACTATTATCATTTTGAATGGTTAGTCCGCTAGGGCTCTCATCCAATGAACGACTCATGTTGTTCCTAAAGGTCACAGAGATGTTCTTTTGCAATGTCATATTGATACCTATGAGAGGTGAAAAATTCTGATTGATCCTTGATGATCTTTCATTATCCTTATATTTTTTCGCAAAAGAACCAAAGTTGAAAAAGTTCATTTGTTCGGCTGACCCATCTTCAAACTGCCATGATCGGGTCTCTTTACCAGAGAAGCTATGCTCCATTGAAGCAGACTTTGCAATTTTTTTGATCAGCGGCCATTTTTCCAAACCGCTTAATCTAAAACTCCAACCAGGGAATGGTAAGCCCTCATTCAACAACTCTCCATATGCAACATAGTCACGTGTCATAGACATTTGTTCTAGACCAGTGCTGGATCGGGTAGTAGAAAAGTTCTGAGTAAAGTTTGTACTTATGGTTATTGTACGTGTGAGTTTAACCCCACTTCTTACGGAGCCATCACGTTTATGGTCCCAAGAACCTAGGTTGCTTCCCACTTCAGTGGATTGGTCAAGATCATGACCCGGTAACCAACCAAACTTATAACCAGTAGGAACCTCTCCAATGATTTGATTCGCTGATCGATTTAGTGTCTCTGTGTAGCTGATGGATATAGGATTGATCCTTTTAAATAGGCCATGTACTAGGTTCATTGGATTAAAATTTGTTTTAGTCTTTTTTTGTTCTTGTTTTTTCTCTGGCTCAGACCTGCTTCTATTTCTTGACCTTTGTCCTCTTGAACGATTTATGTTACCTGCCTTCTTTGTTGATTTAGGTTTATATAATAATTCTATTATTTGGACAGGGGTAAGCGTGAAGTTCGAACCAAATCTCAATTGTGTGCTTATGTTTTGACCTTCTCTCGTTAGATCATCAGACCAACGAAAGTTAGCAGTGTAATTGAAAGATGGCTTGATCCACTTCAACATGGTTGGAGTATAGGTGGTATTGAAACTTTCAGTTGTTTGAGTTACCAGACCTGGATCAAGGTCTTTGAGTGCGGTCAATATATATCCACGGTAATCATTTAAATTACTTTGCCCAGACCAACTGTACTTACTTGACAGTGTATTGGTGAATTTATAATCAAGATTAAGATTACGATTTAATCCAAAATTATATGACTCAGGGCTCTTGACACCTGTTCTTGTCTCATTCCATGTGAGTTTTTCGCTCATGTTCATACCTGTCTTGAAAGAAGAAGGTGTATAGAAAAATTGAAAATCACTTGCTGTTTTTCCAATAATAGGTATGTTTTCCGCCCATAGTAATGGCTTGATATAATTATTTCTACCAAAAGCAAGATTATATGCAAACTTACCAGAATATGTCTCAGACCATTTTTGTTTGTAAGTAACATCGGAAGATCTGGACTGTGATGCACTAAAATTCAAAGACATATTATCAAGGGTATACTTCACCAACTTATTATCTGACTTACCTGTTTTTTTGATGGATGTATTCACAGATATTGTATTACTTAATATCATGATAGAATCAGGTGTATTGTCAGGGTCAACCAAAATATCCTCACCAGAAAAGAATTTTGGACGACTCTGGTTCTGTGTGAATGAACCATTAAGTGGTATTGAGATGCCCAATGATGGGGGTAGCAAGCGATGAAGGTCTATCTTCCCCGTCAAATTCAAATTTTCGGATGTATTGTTTGATTTTGACAGACGCTCCTGAAGTCTATGATAATCGGCATCCTGCCTGCTATAGACAACTGTTGCAGACCCTAGGTCAGATAATTTCAAACTGGACTGAACCCTCATTGCCACACCCTTTTCCTTCTTGACACCACTTAAACGAAGTTCATCGATCCACACCTCTCCCTCAACTGGAACATTCCCAATATTCTTTAGTCCTACTGCAAAATACTGTAGACGATTCAAGGCAGGTTTCCCTGATATGGTGACCCGCTTACCCGTCAGTTGTCCTTGTTCATCGGCATATAGATACTTTCTCACATTGACCGAATCAAGGATCCTATCCTGTGATCCAAATTTCTTGATCCTGGTTGTATCAGATTGTTTTAGTGCAGTCAGCCAATTCAGATCTATCTTAAAACTATTCCTGCTCTCATCCTCATCCCAACCCGCATAGACAGGTTGAGTGATCTCATAATAATCTTCTCCAAGACCAAACTTCAAAAATATTTCCACATCTGTTTCTAGAATATTTGTCCAAGAGCTATTACCATTTACATACATCTTCATGAAATCATATGTCATGAAACTTCTCTTTTGATCATCATTCAATGTATACAATGTTTTTTGGGCAATTCCTGTATGTTTCGGTGGTAGATTGGTGAATTTCAAGACCAACGACTGTTCCTTACTTTGGATCTCATTGATGCGATCATATTCACCTTTTACACCCTTGGGCGGAATATAATCAGCGTTATCCTCCGTGTTGATGACCGCTACCTGAAATTGAGGGTCACCTTCGTCATCAACGATAGATGATACTGATTGATTGGCCTGGAAGGCCAATTCAGATGTATCTGGACCAAAGATGCCCATTTCTTGCCATTCGTTTCCAACAATCTCCATTTTTGCGATCTGCAATGTCTTTTGTTCTTCTTCCAAACCTGTGATACCGATACGTACATAGCGTATCTCATTCCATTCAATATTTTGAACTTTTTTGAAATTAGACAGCGGGACACGAAAGAGCTTCCAACCTGTTGACTCTCCATCTTTTTCCGTTTTACCCGCAAGATAGGTTGTATCGGTCAGCATAAAGTTAGAAGAAAAATAGTCGTTGGTCTTATCAAGAAAAGTGGACCTGTCCAGATCCTCAGTATCAGGGTATTTCCCTCCTTCTTGTATCTTAGACCCAGTTCCATTTGATTCCGTTCCATTTACATTGGAATAATCCAGGCTACCAGCCTCATAGTCCCAATTATCTCCATTTGGATCTTCGGGGTCAACGTCATCAGAGATATTTACCATTACAGTATCAGACACTGATGAATAATCTGAATAGGTGCCACTTTCTAGGCATCCTCCCCATCCATCCTCTGATTCATCAAAACAACCATCAAGCCCAGTATCTTCCACATCCTCCAGAAATCCATTGCCAAGAGTTAGGCCTGCTGCAGGAATATCCTCTGTGTTAAGTTGACCATTACCATCCATATCCTCGGATATTTTCCCAAGATCTACATGCAACCTACCTGAATTACCTTTTACCCAAATCTCAAAGAACTTACTTTGAATCTGGTCATAGTCTCCTGAATAGAGAGAGGTTGTTATACCCACCCAAAGTGAATCTGGATCATGGTAACTCTGATGATCCTTGGCTTTATATTTCATGACCAAAACATCTGTCGTCTCGTTCCCTGCTCTGAGTGACGTTGATTGATTTGGCCAAATATCTCTTGTTCGAACTGGAACATAGGGATTATACCAAAATAATTTTCCCCTATTTCTTTGGTTGAATGGATCAGTGAAGCTCGAGTCTTGCTCATTGAACTTCAAAGGTGCAGATGATGCCTTCCAAAAACGACGCTGTATTGATGGCGATGTTGTCCGTTTACTACCTTCAAAATCATCAATGAAGGCAACTCCATCTGGATCACCAGTTTCAGAATTACTGATCGAGTTGGGGTTTGGCATTACCTGTGCGATCTCACCCTCTACAGAGAAAGTAGAGATCTTCTCAGCCTCGATCAAGGGCAGCTTGTCTAGCATTCTGGTCATTCCATCCATCTCCCACTCATACCGTCCATTCAAATCCCATATGAAATTCCTAGTTGGTTCATAGCCGACCTCAACCTTCTCATTGATTATGGATTGATTAAAGTATAGGGCCGTAGCACCAATGAAAGAATTTGGTTTACCCAGATCCATCTGGGCACGAGTACCAAAGATGGTCTTCTTATCAAAGGAAACCAATTCATGCTTATCATAGTTGACCTTCAATTTTGCATTTGGGTCATTGGCTGCCTCCCCCAGTAGAACTATCGTTCCAGTAAAATAATCTATGTTGTAGTCGAGCCCTCTCTTAAGCGTCACTCCATTCTGTATGACCTCTTCACTTCCTTCGATAAGCATAAAACCCAGATTAATGGTTGAACTTTGATTCGTATAGGCAGCCTCTATCATCCATCGATGGTCACCGTTGATATCTGAGGATGAGGAGGATGTGTACATCACACCCGTTCCCAGTTGCTCTTTCAATTGTTCAGAGTCCTGACCACCAACCAAAGAGTCCCCATTTGCAAATGGATGTAGTGTCGGAAACATAAGTTCACCATCAACCATGTTCATGATGTTTGCCATATCCTTATCGATTATCTCATCATAACTACGTGTACCGTTCTCATCTAGACTATCCAAACCAAATAGTGTGATATAAGGAAAACTTGAGCCCTTGTCTCGATCTGAAACTGGAGTTGAATTCTTATTGATGACCCTGACATCAAAACCATCAGGATTTATCTGAGATGTCCCTAGATAGTATACATTCTTGAACATCAGCGGCCAGGTGGAATGATTGGGATGACTATTTCGAGGCTTGAGCATCATTAATGCCAAGTTTGTTCCAACTGAGTCAGGCCCATGCCCAACCTCCAACAATGTCTCACCCGTCTGACGATGTTCAATCGTAAAGGTGCAACCCAAGATATCTTGTGACACCTGTTCACGCACCCTTATGAATCCTAAATCCGGACTGACATAATAGTTCGTTCCTTGCTCCAAAAGAACAAAACTACCCTCTTCATTTTCACCAGTATACTGGGTAGTGTCAGTGGGATTCACATATGCCATTCCTGTCATTGCACTAGGATCATTGATGTTTATTGATTTATACAATTCAAAATTCTTGACAACGACATCTCCGATCAAGTGCAGTCCATTTCTTAGTGGGTAAAAAGAGGGTATGGAAATAGGCGTTGAGATGAAGGACGTGTCAACACCATCTCGGAACCAAGGGTGAATAAAGAAATAACGATTCTTCATCCAATCCACATCCCTGACTTGTTGAGTGCTACTTTGACCTCCGCCTTCCCATTCAGACTGTTCTTTTTTCGATTTTTCAATGGATGCAATTGTTGTCACATCAACTGGCCCAAGTTTGGATATGGCCTTTATTCCAAATAGACCCTGATTCTTACCAGAGAATGTCACATACTTTGTTGATGGTAGAGACAGGGATATGTTACCTGCTTCAACCTTTTGTACTATGTCATCCTCATGTCCCTCGTATGAAATACGAATGTTATTTTCCCATTCGAACTGACGCTCTGAGTCCTGGTCCATCGCCACCGTTATTCGGTCGCCGATCTTGCCCTGAATGTTAAGGTTTTGTTTTTGATCAAATTCTAAATGTGTGTTCTGTGTCTCATTGAGCGTCGAGCGAACAAGCTCCTGGTCTTGAAAGACCATTTTACCATTGATGTTCACATTCCCACTCACCTGCAAAGAGGCTCTCCCTAGTCGACCCATGTCCATGCCAACGACCTCCAACATTTGGCCTCTACCCTTACGGCCATCTTCCTTTGTCCCTTGTTGCATGAATTCCAAGAACTTGACGTGCCACTTTTGTTGTTGCATCATCTCTAGATACCAATCAACTGATGCTGTAAAAGGAATCTTCAACTTTTTCCCATTGATGGACTCTGTTATGGTTATGGTACTCCAGTCTCTCGATAGCTTTATATCCATTTTTTTGATACCAAAGATATAGTTCAATATCCCTCTATATTCTGGTATGGAGTCATTGTATGCAACCAATGAAGCACTATAGCGAGGAAAGGGGTCGAAAACGAATGAGGATGAGGGAATAATACTAGGCAGGAGGATATGTTGTGGCATATCTGAATCTGCGCTCAGATCCTGTGCAAAGAGACAGGAAATAGATAGACCTACCCATAGGCCAAGAAGATAACCTTGGCCAAAAAGAGGCTTATATTTTTGTTTATGGTTCAAGTTCAGTCTTGATCTAACTGATACCGTTTTATCCTATATCCACTCCTTTTTTTAAATAAGGTTCTAATAATTTTTTCATTTTGATCAGAGCTCGTCCCCTATGGCTTATCTTATTCTTCTCAGCTTGGGACATTTCTGCAAACGTTAGTCCATATCCCTCAGGAAGAAATACTGGATCATAACCAAAACCATCAGCTCCCCTTGAATCTAAGCTTATTATTCCTTCAACGACACCCTCAGCATGGAGTTCCCTTGTACCATCAACAAAGGAAATAACTGTCCTAAATCTGGCGGTACGTTCTTCATCTCGAAGACCCTCCAAATCTCCAAGTAACTTGTTCACGTTATCTTGGAAAGTGGGGTTCTCTCCTGCATAACGTGCAGAATAGACACCTGGGGCACCATCAAGGGCATCAACCTCCAGTCCAGTGTCATCTGCCAACGTGGGCAGACCAGTTATTTGGAATACGGTACGTGCTTTGATAAATGAGTTTTCAATAAGCGTAGTCCCAGTTTCATCTATGTCTCCAATTTGAGGATATTCATCCAATCCTAAAATGGTAATGCCCATATGGTCCAAAAGAGAATTCATCTCTTTTTGCTTATGGACATTATGTGTGGCCAAGACCAGTTTTCTTCCTCGAGACATAGCGAACATAACCCTGCAAAAAATGCCGGAAAACATATGTGGATTCGCTAAACGAGTCAAGGAGTATATATTTAGCCGATTTTTGATCAAATATTTTTGTTTTGCTATAGTGACCAAGTAATTTTGCCCCGCTTTTTAAATGGATCACATCTTTTTTGTGGCTCGGTAGCTCAGTTGGTAGAGCAGTGGACTGAAAATCCATGTGTCGCTGGTTCGATTCCGGCCCGAGCCACT
>CALCSS010000081.1 GCA_937893835.1 uncultured Fidelibacterota bacterium | reverse complement strand
GAAGGACGTGATGCAGCAGGGAAGGGTGGGACCATTAAACGCATCACTGAGAAATTAAACCCAAGATATTGTAAGATAATCGCTCTTGCTGCACCTACCGAACGTGAAAAGACACAGTGGTATTATCAAAGATATATTAATCATTTACCGGCTGCTGGAGAGATCGTTATCTATGATCGTAGTTGGTACAATCGTGGTGGTGTTGAGAGAGTAATGGGATTTTGCACGGAAAAACAATATGTCAATTTTTTACAGACCTGTCCTGAATTTGAACGAATGGTCGTTAGTTCTGGAACTCAATTGGTCAAATACTGGTTCTCGGTTAGCGCAGAGGAACAGATGAAAAGATTCAAGGCACGAGCTGCAGATCCGACCAAAGGTTGGAAATTAAGCCCTATGGATCTAGAGTCTGTCAATCGATGGGACGATTACTCAAAGGCGAAAGATAATATGTTTGAGCATACTGATACACAAAATTCACCATGGTATGTTGTTGAGTCAGATGACAAGAAGAAGGCCAGAGTAAATTGTATCAGTCACTTTCTTGGCTTAATTGAATATCAAGAAATTGAATCTCCCGAGGTTGTAATGCCAGACAGGATTCAGCAAAAGAATTACGAGAGGCCTCCAAGGTCAAATTATAAGTATGTTCCAGATATTATCTAAGAATCAAATAACTCTTTAATTTTCAACCATTCGATAGGTATCCAAAATCCCTTAGAATTAATATAAGGGTGTGAAAAAATTAGTTTTATTAGGATCTTTGTTTTTAATTCTTATCCATCAAGGCTGTGAAGATGAGACTGATACGAACCCTCCTAATGTCTCTATTACATTTCCTCTGGAGTCATCGGTCGTATCAGAGGTCACAACAGTCCAATGTGTGGCGGTAGACAATGACTCTGTAAGCACTGTGGAATTGTGGATAGATAGTTTGGCCACTGGGGTAAGAGACAGTTCACCACCCTATGAATTTTTATGGAATACGGTCCCATTACAAGATAGTACAGAACATTCTATCATGGTAATGGCAGAGGACATGAGCAACAATATATCAATGAGCTCCTCTATCTCTGTATTTGTTGATAATTCAAATTCAAATCCACAAAGCGTAAATATTAGATCGATAACATATACAGAAACAGAAATGACCATCACAATAGATCTTTCAATGGATGAGGATTTTTTAAACTATAAGATCTTACAATCTGAGAGTCTTACATCAGAAAAACATCCATTAATTGAGTTGTTGAACATTAATGATACGATCGTTCATCTTGATGATTTTAATCCAGTTCAACCGTCTTGGTATTGGGTGGAGGTAGAGGACATTCATGGATATAAAGCAGTTGGGGATGGTTATTTTATTCTTGACGAACCTCCTGGTGGGTCCTATCTGAGAGCTATAGATTTTTTTGATACTACATTTACTATAAGTTGGACACCAAGCATAGATTACGATTTTCAATCTTACAGTGTATTTGAGTCAATGAATACAGATATGACAGATGCAATCAAGGTATTTGAAACAGATAATGTAAGTATCACGACTTGCAATCATCAAATTGATGAGAATCAATATAGGTATTATCAACTGTTTGTTGAGGATCATTGGGAATTAGAGGCAGAAAGCAATGTGCAAATGGGATGTTCCTGGTTTCTTTTTGAAAATACATATGGTGATGCCAGTTATGATTATGGTCGCTCACTAATTCAGACAAACGATGGTGGCTATCTTATAGTAGGCAATACCAGTCTACTTGGAGACTCGTATAGCAATGTTCTTTTAGTGAAAATAGATCATAGAGGAGATCAGCAATGGAA
>CALCSS010000080.1 GCA_937893835.1 uncultured Fidelibacterota bacterium | reverse complement strand
TCTGTTCTATCTGGCGGCATGGTCTCCAAAACATGGGTCGATCGTTCACCCTCGGTCTCTAGGCCTGTGTTATTTTCAACCACTATCCAGAACCAATTGGGTAGAGTGGGGTCGAATCGATCGATAATGTGCATCGTGTCCTCAACATTCATAAAGATGGACAATGTATCGATCGAAGGGGTATTGCCCTTAGAGGTCAATAGCGTATAGCTCTTGAATGTGGACTCACTTGAGGAATTCCATTTAATGGTCATGTTCTCAAGGTCGTATTCGACAGACTGTATTGAGATGGCTTTGGGAGGTGATGGTGGAATGACTACGACGGGTTCTGGCTCCGGAACTGGCTCTGGAGTTGGCTCAGGCGGAGTACCTGCACAATTCCATAATAATCCCATGATCAAGATCGATGAAAAAGGGTGTCTCATTTCTTTAATGATCCCCATCCTATCTCTTGCCCAAGTGTTCCTCGATCAATGATAATTTCTTCTCAACCTCATTGAGTTTCATTTGCATCAACCCCAAATACCTCAATTGTAGAAGATTAAGGACCAACAAAATGAATATGGCCGTTCTCTGGCTGTTAAATAATGCTTTTAGTCTCTTCATTGATCTGTCACTGGTTTATTAGCCCGTGAATGTATAATCTATCCTTGAATCAAAAAACCCCGTTGATGAACGGGGTTTTTCAAATGATCCTTGATAAAATATCACTTCAAGAGCAGCATCTTCCGTACCTGTGAGAACCTACCTGACTGTATCATGTATATGTACATGCCTGCCGCAGCGGGCTCACCTACACTATTTGTGGCATTCCAGGGTACTGCATGCCTTCCTGCATCCTCTTGGCCATTGACCAAGGTGCTAACGATCCGACCCTGAATGTCAAAGATCCGTATCACTACCTGAGCATCCTCTGGCAGGTCATAGCGTATTGTTGTCACAGGATTGAAAGGATTTGGATAGTTTTGATGGAGAGCATACGACTCAGGAACCAGATCATCACCTATCTCAAGAATGGCAGCCTCAATAACATCTGAATGATCACTCACATTACCTGCATGATCTACCGCAGACAATCGATAATAATTCGGTTGATTGAGTTCAAAGACCACATCAAGGTAGGATGTGTCCACAAGTGTGAATGTCTCAACACTACTAAAGTCCTCAAAGATCGACTTCTCAAGTTCAAAATACTGGAAATCATCAGCGCTGCTCAGATCCCAAGATAGGCTTATGCCCTCTTCAACAATGACCGCCATCAGACCGGTAGGTGCATCTGGGGCCAGATTGTCCACTGAATATCCCATTGCGACATCTGAGGCAAAATTACCCTCGTTCATATATGCAATGACCTTGAACTCGGTGGCACCATCATCATCCGCTGTTGAGTCCATGAGCGTCGACACCTCAAAGACATAACTATCGTCTCCGTGTGCACCTCCTGTGACCACACTGACCCAGGTATAGGTATCATTGATCAGATCATTCCTGTAGATGGTGTAGAATTGATTGGTAGCATCCACATGATCGAAGAAGGAACGCTCGAATTCAACATATACCCTGCCACCCTCATCATCAGGGACATCCATCACTGATGAGATCCGTGGCTCAAAATATCGCGATTCCAAGTGAAATGTGTCACTCACGACCAACTCACCATCATCGACCAACAATGGTAGATGATGATCACCCTCATCGGGCGCGTTTCCGATGAGTCGAAATGGATCGTCCTCATAGGATATCCATTCTGGATAGGTCCATGTTTGATCAAGTGAAATGACCAGTGATTCAGAATCAATGTCACTTGCAGTGACCGGTAATTCAAAGTCCATTCCAACACCCACCAACGCATGGAGATGATCAAACTCAGGCGGATCGTTCACTGGAAGAACGGTCAAAAGAAACTGCTCCACGTCAACTGCACGTCCCATGTTGTCACTGGCCAAGACGGTAACATCTACTGACCCGATCCAGTTAAAGTGTGAGTTTAGGTGAAGAACTTCATCTTCTATATATGCTGTTACATAATCATCAATTGACAATGAGACATCAAGGGTCAGTTCATCATTGTCAACGTCAGATGCTGATACAACGACCATCAATGTCGAGTCCTCATGCATGGTCGTGTCCGATAGATGCTCAAGCACCGGGTCGTCATTCACAGGCAATATGTTTATCACGATCATTCCCGTGTCCATGAGTGCGTCATATTCCCCATTGGTCATGCCATCATCCATCAATAGATATTCCATGGAGTCTGGCCCAAAATAGTCCGGATTGGGATCATAGGTCAAAAGACCATCATCACGTCCAAGTGAGAAGGCACCATGTTGAAACGAGGACATGGCAGTAAATGTGAGCAACTGCTCATCATGTTCACCATTGAGCGAATCACCATCATCTGCGGGAAGATAGGTCACAAGGGAATCATCCTCATTGATATAATATGTATGGTCAAATGCATTCGGTGGGTCATTTACAGCGACCACCTCTAGCACGAATTCAGTCGTGTCAGCAAATGAATTTCCAACGGTGAGAATGACCTCTATGGATGCATCCCCGGTCCAATCTGGTATGGGCAACAGACCGATCGTGTCACCGACCACAGATATCTCTATCCCAGATGTATCACTGGTCGCAGATAATTGATGTTCATAACCCGGATAGTCCACATCGATGGCCAGGTCCAGCATGCCGTCCTCCATGACCGAGGTGTCGGGCATTTCTGAGAGTACGACATCCTCGTACACCGTTAGAGATGCGGGTATATCGATATCAGGATCATCGGGATCATCACTGAGAAGATTGATGTCTGCAAGATAGTCCCCTTCCTCCAAGTCAGAAGCATTGAAATGGACGTGCAAGGTATCTGTCTCACCAACAGGGACAACTCCAGAGTTCTGCGATGTGGAGATCCACGTCATTGTAGGGTTGTCAAGAGTGATGACGACCAGTCCAGGGCCAGAGCCTGCAGCCGCCTCATTATCCTGATCTTCTCCATTATTGAATGAAGAGCCACCCCAACCACCATATAAATTTTCATATCCGTTACCGCCGCTGTAGCCACCGCCGCCACCGCCATCAGCATAACCATCACCAGCACCTCCACCAAATCCTCCGTAGCCCGTACCACCACCTGAAGCGCCTATGCCACCCATGGCTCCATTGACATATGAATAGGCGATCGTTGCGCCATTATGGCCACCAAAGACACCATCTCCGAAGAAACCTGCACCGGAATTGCCATTGCTTCCGGGAACACCGCCCTGACCTTCTGCACCTGTATTATCATCATATGTCTCGATGATGGCATCATATCCTTGGTAATCAGATCCAGACCCACCACCACCGCCGGCAACGATGAGTATGGACTCATTTGAATCATGTGGTCCTCTTGTGACGAATGAACCGCCACCGCCACCGCCAGCGTAGCCGTAATTATGTTGACCTTCAGCAATGCCCATCTGTCCGACGAGTATATTCAATTCCTCTCCCTCTTCAAGATAGAATGTGCCGCTCATGCGCGCACCAAGCCCTCCAGCTACTCCAGCACCTGTCTCGCCACCACCTTGGGCACCAAAGACCTCGATCGTATAATCACCTGACTGTGGAACGGTCCACTGCTGTGATCCACCACTGACCGTCACGTTACCTTGCAGTGAAGTACCTTCATAGGTATCATCACAATCCTCTTGGGATGGGCCTTCATGACCCTCCTTCCCACAATTATCAAATGCATAGAACGTTCCGTCCCTACCATAGTCTAGGATGTCAACGCTCCAATTCAGATCGGCGACACCATCGTTACCAATTACAATGGAACGAGCGGCCGAATCACCCACAAAAAGATCCACATCCATGGAACCGGTCTCTAGTAGAATATTTGGATAGGGAACATTTGCGATCATTTCCACGGGAATGAGCAGCTCAGGCTGGTCCTCATCATTGCTCATGATCCCTATGACTGCTGAGTAGTCACCTTCATCGATTGCATTGGCATCAAAAACAACGTCCAACATCTCTGACTCACCTACGGGGATGGTTCCTGACTGCGTTGACAAACTAAGCCATTCAGGACGAAGGTCAATGGAGTTCAAGAATGCATCCATTATCGCTAGAGTGGCCTCGTCATCAATATAGTATCCGTTAGAACCAGCATATAGCAAATAAAAGATCTGTGTTGTCTCTTCTAATCCAGATACTCTATGGCCTTCATTATGTGTCGTAGAAGGAAATGAATGGGTCAAACCATCTTGTGCTTCAACAATGACAAGGTGATTAACAGAAGGATCATAAGCATTGTAAATCCTATTAACAAAACCGTAATACGTTTTACCATGAAGATCCATTTCAAGAATAGCTCCATCAGTATTGCCTTGGCCATCGGAACCTAAGTCCCCCGTAATCTCAAAATATTCTATTCCATTGATATCTGCCGCAAAAACAAAAAGTCCATCATATTTTCTAGTGAAGTATTGACCGCCTTCTCCAAGGTAAGAATGTAATGCGATTTCATCTTGTGAGTATGCAATTGAAGTACCAATGCTTGTATTTAATATGTTTCCTCCATCATACATGTCATTTCCACCATCAACTATGTAAGTCCCAGTTATTCCATCCAAAAAATCATATCTATTCGGTATGATACCGTTAATAGAAGTAAAATTTTCATTTAAGCTCTCCAAAATATTATCCAAATCTTGATTGTTTCTCTGAGATCTTGAGGCTTCGCTATCGTTATTTGATCTTAAATGATCAATAGGTTCAGAAGTATATCGTTCCTCTTTATTTTGTGAGTTGAGCATGACTCTATGCTCGTTAACAATTTTTCGATCACTGGAAGGTACTCCAGGCCCGAATTCAGGGCTTCCATCTATGATTCTGGATGATTCTGAGAACATGACATATGCACTCCAATCAAGATCAGCTTCTCCATTATTGTATACCGTAAGAATTTGAGTGGATGACTCTCCGACATATAGTTCCTCATCAAGTGAATCGGGTGAGACATCGATATCAGGGAACAACATGTCCACGTCCATGTGGATCGGGACGGATACCAGAGAATGTTCTGGGTCATTGCTAGATATCTCCAACTGTGCATGATAGTCACCTGTATCAAGTTCAGTGGCATTAAAACTAACTGTGACCTGCTGCGAGGAACCTGCTGCGATCGTTCCACTTATCACATCGACCGATAGCCAGTCGGGCTCTGTATTGGCGGTCCAATTGATCGCATTGGCCCATACTTGATGCCAGTCACCTGAGCCTACCCAGGCAGGACCCATGGTGACGGCTGTTATGGTTCCACCTGGTTGATTATAGACGATCAGTGGGTCGCCATCACTCCACCAGGCCACCGCGGTCGCATTGTCCCGCAGCGTGACCGGTCCGCCTCTATAGTTACCTCCCGATAGGGAATTCACGCCTTCGGTCAATGGATGATCGATGATCGTGCCCAAGGACGAAGCTGAATAGCGACAACTACCATCCCAGAGCGGGTCGATCGATTCTAGATCACCCCAGTTACCTGAAAACCCTCCTCCTGTCCTATTCTGCCAATAGAATGTACTTAAAAGGAGGCTACCCCCATTGAGCACATATTCGGCAACGACATCGCCCACGTTTGCGGAATTTGAAAACAATCCATTCTCGTATAACATGACCAGGTCAAACTGTTCAAGATAATCTAGTTCTGGTATGGATGAGGTCGCGTTCCAAGATGAAAAATCCACATTATCCATGTAAGCCAACATCTGATCTGCAAATGTAGTATTATTTCCTTCATTATTTGACAACAGCAATACATTCAAGTCACCATCCCTACCTCCTGGATCTCGGCCCAAGAATGGCCTAACGGCAAGTTCACTTGAATTTGGAGCACCAGGCCCCTCGTTCGAAGGTCGGTTCCTATCAAGGGCAGACTGCTGAAATGATGTACTTGATCCCATCACCATGGTCCTTCCTAGAGCATCTGTAATGTTTAGCTCCCAATCAAGATCTACATCACCATTGTTATAAATGGTAAGGGTCTGGTCGGCTTGTTCACCAACAAGAAGATATTGATACATGGAATCAGGCTCGACCTGAATATTGGCAAAGGTAGGATTGTTCTCAACAAAAATTGCACCATTGATATTGCCATGGTTTGCATTGCCTGTATGGTCATAGAGTATCTCTCCTTCACCAGCATCAAATTTCCAAAGACCAACCAATCCATCTTCATCTCCTGATAATTCAGAGTTGAAACCATTTTGAACTTCTTCTATAGAAAGAGCTCTATCCCAAATAGCGGCATGAGAAATAACTACATTTGCAAAATAAAGGTTTCCATCCTGCGTATATCTTCCAAAATACATTCCTGAAACATTATCATTTGCCGCCTGAGAGAACGATTGATCTAGTTCTAAAACACCATCAATGTATAATTTCACGGCACCATCAGTAAAAACTGCTGTAGCATCATACCATGTATCATTAGAAACCTCTATATCACTATAGTAAAATTCATTTTGAACTTCTACACCTAGGTTTCCGTTATGCACATCGATAGATTGTCCATATTGACCTGGGGTATCAGTAGTAATAATACCATTATGTACTCCTGAAAAATTACCTTTAAAGGAAACTTGCATAGACATTGGAAGAAGATTGTAGTTATTATCTACATAAACACCATCATCAACTCCATCAAAACTCAAAGAATATTCACCATTATCTGGATAGCCATAGCAGCTGCCATCATCTATTGTGGCATCTGGATCATAATTACTAGCATAGGGGTCAGTACAGCCTGATAGATCGAGATTAGGTACATGGTTACGGAGCTTTGCTCGAAGATTGATGTTATAACTATCCCCTATTGAGCCAGAATAACTTGCACCATCGCCTGAAAAGTAGGATCGATAGGCCGGTGCAGTGAGTTTATCAAAAGAAATAGCATAGGTATGATCCACTATCTTATGGGTGACAAAGAATTCCTGTCCTGGCTGTATCGATACTGAGTCAATGGGTATGGAGTGCCACCCTGGACTATTTGCAGTGCCTGAGATCTCATATAATAGGTTTCCTGGTGCGCTACCGTCAAATGAATCATAAACATAAAGTACATAGGAGCTTTCACTATATCGAAACCCAATGTCAACCTCTGTCAGATAGCCATTTTGCTCTTCCGTGC
>CALCSS010000079.1 GCA_937893835.1 uncultured Fidelibacterota bacterium | reverse complement strand
ATGTCTCCAACTGGCATCATCACACCACTTCCACCAGCTCAGGTCTTCCAGACCTTGTTCATAGGATAGATCACTGCCATCGAATACAAGGGAACCTTTTCTTGAGATCGAATCACCCAACTGATGATCAAAGTATTTATACAATTTTTCAGCCGTGGTCACATATCCAGTATTATTGACAAAATCACTGAACTGTTTATTTGTGACCTCATGCTTGTCCATCAAGAATGATGATATGCTAACTTTATGTTGCGGGTATTCATCAGGATAACTCAGTGAATCCGTACTGCCCATCATAAACTCACCTCCAGGGATCAATATCATATTTGATACTATATCCTGTTTCTTTGGATTGTTACCACATGAGATCAGGGAAACGATCAATAGGATTGGTTTAAAGTGAGGCTCTATCATCCAAGATGGCTATATATATTATTAGTGCTACTTCAAATCGGTATTTAAATGTTCTGTCAATTTGATCTCGTCACCCTTTTCATAACCTGTTCTGTGGTATGTGATCAATCCATTTTTATCGATCACCACCACCATAGGAACTTCCTTGCCACCAAAATTTTTGATCGTCTTTCCAAATTTATCCATCACCACCTGAAGAGGAATGTCTCGCCTTTCGATATAGTCCCTCACAAGCGGTTTCTTTTCTTTTACAGCCACCAGTAAAAATAGGCAGTCATCATCAAATTCCTTGGACATCTTGATGAGATTGGGAATCTCTTTATTGAATGGCTTGCTCCAAGTTGAAAAAAAACAGATCACCATATTCTTTTCACCAAGCAATTTCTCCGATTCAAAATACTCCCTATTCTCAAGTTTCATTAGGGATATGGCTGGTGCCTTCTCACCAATTTTGACCATACCACATAACGCCAGATCAAATGAGAGGATAAGTATCCATAGAAAAAAATATTTTGCTAGAGTCTTATTCACAGCTAGTTCCCATATTTTAATTTATCAACTGCTTGTATCATAATCCCTAATCTTTTATTCGAGTGAAAAATGAGGATCCGGGAAGACCTTCTAGGTTGAACAAGGTTGCATATGCTGTGTCTGAGAATGCATATCTTAAATATTTTGGCCTACTTATCCCTTCGGAGTAGGCCTCAAGGTATTCACCGTGGTTGATGATCGTGGCCTCAAGAAATTTCCTATCCTTGCCCGCTAACTCGAATGCAGACCTGTTTGACTGGTCAATGACCAAACCCGGACCAATGTGAAAAAAATCCACCGTCACTCTACCATCGTTCATTTTTGCACTCTTTAACAAGGGTCCAGAGGCAACGATATCCTTGCCATATTGATCACTCAATGCCAGCCTGGCAAATCTCTCTCCAACATCGTGCTTGTTTGACGGATGAATATCATAGTTCTCACCAATGTCAAGGGTGACGACCATGCCTGTATTTGGGATCCTGAGAAGTCCTCGCTGAACATCTCGGAAATAGGGCGACATCCCGTTATAATTGAAATAGGGTGCGATCTGAGCAAAGTAGAAGGGGAGCTCTCTACCCCATCGCTCACGCAGATCATTTATCATGAGTGGCATCAGAGTATCAAAACTTTTGAATTCTGGTCCCCCATTCCCTACATTTGACTCTCCTTGATACCAGATTACACCCTTAATCGCATATGGTATCAAGGGATTCATCATTCCATTAAACAATGTACCTAGAGAACCATGACTTACTATTGTCTTCTTAGGTTGGCTGGAGTAATCAACATCATGATTGCCATGAAAATAGAGCGAGGTGTATGGATACTTGTAATCATTTAACTGGTACCACTCCTCTGCAATGAGAGAGCACTCCCATCCAATATCAAATTTGATTTGTTTCCCATTAGAGGTTTGAATGGATATGTCGCCCATGCTAGGGTGCCCTATTATTCTTAGTACCAATTGATTCTCACCAGATTTCAAGATTGATGAATGAATATTAATGGTGTGGTTTGATTTAATAAACTTGTAATCATCTTTTTTAACATCAATCAAGGAACTAGCCACCTTTTGTGAATTGACATAGACATCGTACTCCCACAACCCCCAGAGAAGATTCTTTTCAGGTTCAATAGTTAACATATGGGAAGCATTGACATCATGCACTTGAAACTGATTTCTAAATAAGGCTACTCCTTTAAAGTTCGTAGTCTCGAACGTTTCATCCACGGTTCCTTGCTTATCTAAGGGCATCCAATTTTCATCAGAATCAATGTCATTAATTCTTTCTTTGCCTATTTCATCCAATTCTTGCCAACCATCAAGGAAATAACCTAAATAATCAATATCCGGGCTTTTTTTCTTGATATAATCATGTAAATAGAGGTCCCAACCTGCTGATGGTAATGCAATTGATGAATAAGGAGAGAACCATTCTCTTGCCTTCTCGTTTTCTTTAATGTCATTTGCTAAATCACTAAGATCATCCTCATATTCATCTAACGTTGCTAAAACGTCGTGACTTGTCCATGCCTCAAGCGTGGATCCTCCCCAACTAGAGTGGATGATACCAATGGGAACACCTAAATCCTCGTGAAGTCTTTTCGCAAAGAAGTATCCGACAGCACTGAATGATTCCATGTCATTACCAACCGCCATAGCCCACTGACCTTCCACGTTTCTAGTTGGCTCATATTCCAAGGATTTTTTGACATTAAACATTCTAATCATTGAGTAATTTGCATTTGCCAACTCTTGAATAGCATTGTCTGTGGTGTTACAGCAATAATCAAAATCCATTTCCATGTTTGACTGTCCAGCTGCCAGCCACACCTCTCCAAATAACACGTCCCTGATTTCCTTAGCCCATTCTCCACTTTTGATGGTCAAAGTATGTGGTCCGGTTTCGTTAGTGGTTGAGATCTTTGCAATCCAGTCACCATTCTGGTCAGAGCGGGTTGAATCAGAAACACCCCATGAAGAATTCAATGTAACCAATTGATCTGGATCACATTGTCCCCAAAGTGAGACGATCGTATCTCTCTGTAAGACCATTCCATCTGAGAACAAAGGACACAAGGTGAGTCTCTGAGATGAGTCTTGCTCACATGAAAGGAATATGGCGCATGTCAATAGAACTTTCTTCACTCTCAATATGATTCCATCTTCTGATCCATTCTTCATTTCAATAATACCATCTTCCTGGTGTGGATCCCATCATTGGATCTGATGGAAACAAAATAGATTCCAGCAGAGACGGGAACACCAATGTCATTTGTCCCATCCCAGTCAAATGTATGATAGCCCATCAAAACGGTATTATTAATAATATTCTTTATTATATTACCATTAAGGTCAGTTATATTGAGACTTATAGAATTATTATATTCAGAATAAAATCTTATCTTCGTCCTAGAGTTGAATGGATTTGGATAATTTTGATAGAGCTTGAAAGAAGTGGGAACCATCTTGACACTGCCTGCCACCTTCAAGTCCAATGAAGGATATTCTGATTGTAGAAAATGATAGGCATACAGATGACCAAAGCCAACATACCACACATTCCTTCTATTGCTGATGTGTTCCAAATGTGCCCAGGGATAGTCCTGGTCCCACTCTATGACATTTGGATGACACATTACATGATATACACCTCCAGATGATAGAACCTCATCAAAGGTATTGTTCAGATCCACCGTATCAGTCGTACCGACCCATAGCGGCCCCACCTCTCTTGATACTCCGACCGGATCATACTTATTCAGATCATTGTCCCAGGTTCCAAATCCATGATCATCTGGATAATAAAGGCGAGTAGTTAGATATTTGGAGACACTGACCATGGAATCGATATCATCATCATATTCACCATAGGGTGCGACCCATGCATAGATGTACTCATTATCGCCGTATCGATTATGGTCAGGAAGGTCCAGATTATCAATGAGGTCTTGCTTGCATCCAAAGACCTCGCCTTCCAGATCTTCGTAGGGCACATAGGGATGTGTTCTTGAATGTGAGACCGGTTCCACGTATCCTGAATCGATCTGAGCTTGAATATCTGCCCATGTATCCTCACCAACTCCATGTGTCACGATCGCAGTTGACAACCAAAGGTTATGGGATCGAAAGATGTGACAGGTTTGGATAAATTTTTCATTGCACCAATCCGCCCAATCGTCCGCGGTGGCCGTGACAGCGGCATCACGATCATCATAATAAGTTGTTGTCTGTTGGAAGATGGCACTGATCGGCGTTCCCTCAGCATTAGTGAACATGATGTATATGGAATCAGAAAATGATGAGAAGCCAACGGACACATATGCCTTATCAGCATCATGATCAAAACGAACCACCTCAATTCCATTGAAAAAATCCTCTGAGGTCTTTTCCAACATCTCGGTCCATTCCTGATCTGATCTGAATCTCACGTTTGCATGATAGTCTGAGCCATTTGCAGGAATATTGAACTCATATGTCATAGGATATGACAGTCCATAATCAAGATGTGCCTGATGATGGACCGATATAATGGTCTCATTGCGATCTCTGCTCTCAACCTGAACAAGGGGTCGCCTTGTGCTGTTTGCAAGCGTTAACGATAGAATAAAGACCAGACTTATGTATGATCTTGAACTCTTGTATGCGGGTTTTTCCATTTTATCTAATACCCTAAGGACATGGAACCTTTAAATCGTAAGGGAAAACTTCTATTTCAGCATGACCATCTTTTTGGCATTGACATATTCTCCTGCCTTTAACATATACAGATACATTCCTGAGGAGACTGGAGCACCCATATCGTTCTTTCCATTCCATTGGACTTGATGGAAACCAGCTACTTGTCTCTCGTATGTCAACGACCTGACCTCTCTACCCATCACATCATATATCATAATGGATACAAATTCATTCTCTGGAAGGTCATATCTTATGTCAGTGACGGGATTGAAGGGATTGGGATAATTCTGATGCAAGGCGTAGTCTGAAGGCATAATGCCCACTGAGCTAGTTTGTAACTCATCGATCACCGTCATCCTGACGATATTGGTGGTGTTTGCATAGGGATTGTGGTCTGGCACCAATCGTATCAGTCCTGTATAATTACCTGATTCCAATGAATTTGAATTGACACTTATGATTGCCATGGCACTGCCATTTGGCTCAATGGTCTGTGAGCCTCCTCCGATCATCACATTCAGCCAGGGCTGGAGTGATTGTAGCAATTCAGTTCTCCAGATATCTTGGTTACCTGTGACCTGAGCATGATATCCATTCCCACTATGGTCTGTGACCGTATATCCATTTTGATCATCCATCCTCCAATAGACCAAGAGTTCATCTGCTGACCCATAATCTCCATGATCAGACATATGATCGGCATTGATGCCAAGGTCATGGATCGTTACGATCTCAGAGTCACTGAGGGCAGTATTCCATATTGATGTCTGAGAAAGAAAACCAGTATACGTACCTGGCCCAACTGCATTGATCCCGATCTGTGAGTCTGTGTGAAGGTCACGAGATATTTGATGACTGAACTCTTCGACTCCATTGACATAGAGCCTCACGATCTGATTGGGAAGGTCATGCACAAAGACACAATGATACCAATCCGTCGGCAGGATAGGTGTGTCAGAGAGCGAGTAAGTTTCATCTTCCTTCCAGCCAATGCGAGGATATTCAACATTACTGTCAAAGATGATCTCCCAATAATTCATGGAACTTGTATCAAGGGGTGATAAAAAGTTCGTGTATGGATCATCAGGTCCCTGATACCAATCTGTCTCCAATGGTTTGACCCATAGGGAGATGGTCGCAGGAGAGCTGATCGACTCAACGGGTGCCGTCATCTCCTCTCCACCATTGCCATAATGAAACAGAACGGAAGAGACCAGTTCAATGCCTGATTCCGTGTCCAAGGCATAGTCAAGTGAATAGTCAGTGGTATTCGTGATCGTAACAGTATCGACCCTAAGACTATTTTGGGGTACGGTCAAAAAAAGCATTTCAGGAGATATGGTCAATGAAGAATTGTTGAGGCAGTCAATGCCACAATCATCGATGGCATCTTGGACATATAGAATAATACTATCCTGATCAAATGGGCCCATGTATGTGATGTTGAACTCCTGATCGATCACAACAGATTGAACATCTTCCTCGAAATGTTGGTCCAAAAACGTGTCAAGGAACACCAATTTATTCTCCCGTTGGTCAAACGCTGACAAAAGACTATCACAGTCTGATGAAAAAGTATTATTACCCATTCCTGGCTGGAAGTTTTCATTGCCAATGCCAATCATACTAACGAAATGTGGATTATCATCAAAATGGATGCTTATCGAGTCCAATTGCAGCGCATATTCGGTACTATCGTTACCATCGAAATAACCAAGATCAACATAATAGATATTTGTCAGAATTGTTGGCTCCGACAGGCCACTCATGGAAAAATAGTCCTCCCCATCTCCGATGATGTCCTGACCGCAATAATTGACATTATAATTATAATAATTTGATAGACTCATGTTATCCCCGACCATCATGTATCTTCTTGCATTGAGATTTACATACTCTGTGATGGTGTTAAAATTGCTGAAATGAAATAATGCCTGTCCACCAAATGTAAGAGGATATTCTGGAAGAGTGGTAAATAGAAAGATCTCTAGGGAATCATTTGGCAATATGAAATCATCCTCGCCAAACGGTTCATATTCGAAATTTTCCGGCATTACGATGCTATCAAGATATGCAATAGCATTCCCCACATTGTGAAATTCTACCGATTGAAAGACGGTCTCACCATAGTTTCCAACAAATTCATTTGGATAGGAATTTATCTCGATCACGGGTCCAAAGAATGAGTTCAATGGAAGTACTGTCGTATCTGGCCACCATCCTTGGCTATGAATGAATAGATTCGCATTTTCATTCATCAAGTGCGTTGAGTCGTATATGCAATATACCTGAAGGTTCAGTGAGTCCTCAAAAAGAATAAAATCTTGCTCATGCTGTTCTACGTAGAATGGATGAGTTCCCAAAGTATCAACATAGCCATCATAATAGTCGTAGGTCAATATGAAGATGGAGTCTATATGAACGGTATCAGGGCCAATGCCATACAGGGTGATGGTCTGGTAGATCGTATCCCCCAACGCGCCACTGAATTGTTCTGGAAAGGAGTGATCTAGACTGGGTGCTCTATAAAGATGAGATCCCCTGACCAAGGTGTGGTCACCCCCCAATGCTAATATTGGCGGAGAGTTGGCTGGACCTCCGGGTTCATAACCACCACCTGCACCTGCCCAATCGATGACATATTCAATTGGGAAATGAGTTTGCCCATGATCATCCTTCCCCCAACCAATAATCGACCTACCTGAAGCAAAGAGAATATAATTATAGTAGTCGTAGTAATAATAATACTGTTCATCAAAGATAAGGGTTGAATTATCGGTAATGGCAATACTATTGTGGGATCCACCTACATCAATATCCTCAAATAGCCCAGAAAGATCAGGAATGTCACACTGGCTATGGGTATTGTCACCCCAAGCATGGAGCGATACGGGATGATGAGACTGCAAGCTAGGTGCGTAGTCGCTAACTTGGACATATTCAATAATAAACAGTGAGTCAACATATTCTCCATTCTCGAACTGTGAAGTGATATCAGTCTCATAATCAACAAAAACAGCAACATTATGGTTATAGCCACAATGCAACTCGTACAATGTCTTTGAACCATTCAACTCAGATTCTGACAATACCTCGGACTGCCCATATGTATTGTCCCCCCAAGCGACCATTTTCAAGGTACCTAGAGAATCATAGGTGACCATGGTGTGATTTGCACCTGCGTATATGCCCTGGATCTGTATTGAATCAGATATCGTTTGGAACCTCGCAGGGACATCACACTGGCCATATGAATCATCCCCCCAAGCTATGATCTGAGGATTGGTGATCTGGTTCTCATAATATCCTGAGGTGCTATCAAGTACAAGGGTCACATTTCCGATGTACATCACATTATGGTTCCACCCTGCTGCCATTTGCAATATTCGACTGGTATCGGGCAACTCAGGCAACGTGGCCTGACCATGGGTATTATCACCCCAGAGATAGAGATGTGTACCATAGTTACAATCATAGGTACTACTATCGACCCAAGCCATACCATGGTTTAAGCCCAAGCTCATGTCAAGGCACAAACCGTTATTATCTGCAAACGACATCAATGAGTCAGGAATGTCACACTGACCATGGGTATTGTCTCCTTTACAGACCAGACCTGAATCTATTGCAGCTGGTCCAAGGTAATAGGCGATGCTGAAGTTTCCACCTGCCCAAGAGGACAGGAATCCCTGGGCAATGGACTGGTCTTGCCAGTTGGTGCCGCTAAACTCCAATTGCCCAAAATCATTGCTTCCATAACCGATCATCTTAGGTGCAGGCTCACATGAGGGCATGATCAATAAATAGATAGGCAAGAGTGTTACAATGCCCAGATCATGAATGATGTTCATTAATCGTTCCATCATGATGCTCTTTTGAGGAAAATCCGTATCACCCTATCACCAAGATCGACCTCTTGAACGATACGACCATCCGAGAGATGATATTTTCTGACAGATGCTCTATTCAATCGATACAATCTCTGATGGTCCCTTGTTCTAGAGTACCTATCTGAATCAATATCTATCCTATTCTTCAATCTCCTGCGTTCTTTCATGATGGTCGGATCTGATTCCAACCTTACCACCGCTAGATGGTCATCATATCGCGACCATTGCCCATTGATTGTATGATTGGAGATGGTCTCTTGAAATTCTCCTTCATTCCTGAAGGTGATCTTGACATGATCGGAAAACTGCTTGACAAGGTCTCTATGGGATTCCATTGAAAGTGAAGGGTTCTCGAAGATCGTCCTATCAACATCCAAGTTCCAGCTTCCAATAAATTGATTCTTTTTAGATCCTTTATGCTCCTTGTCACCAGCAAGGACCAGAGACAAGATGAGGGAGATGATTGTTATGGGTCGAATAGACATTAACTTTTTATTGTGAGGTCAACGAATTTAGGAAGGATACATGTCATTTCAACAGTACCAACTTACCTATCTTTGATACACCATCGATCTTGATCGTATATAGATATGTTCCTGATGGGACCTGCGAACCCCTATCATCCTTGCCATTCCACTGGATCTTTTTCATGCCAGGGTATTGCTGATCCATGAGTAGATACTTGATCGGTCGACCCAAGATATCATGTACGATGATCTCGACCACTGCCATTTGATATATCTCATAGCTTATGGTAGTTGCCGGATTAAATGGGTTTGGAAATGCATCATATAGATCGTAACCATTCAGAGGATGGTCATCCGTTATGGATGCCATCGAAGAACAATGGGTCGTATCCTGGTAACCCATATGTTCTGAGATACAGGATGGATAGGGCGGACAAAGATCGTTATTTGCAATATTGAAATTATCTAGCCCGATGTCCGGCTGTCCATCCCAATCGATAGATAGTTCACAGATCTCAGATGGGATGAGCCCAGTGAGGTCATTGTCATTCATAAATAATTGTTGCAGTGATGTCAATGCCGATATCTCCTGCGGTATCACGCCACTAATTTGGTTGGATGAGAGCCAGAAATATCTCAGATCATTCAACTCAAACATCTCCAATGGCAAAGAACCTGAAAGAGAATTATTATTGAGGAACAGATATCGTAACTCATCCAATTCTCCCATTGATGATGGTATTGCATCAGAAAATTGATTGAAGGACAGATTCAAATATGTGAGACTATCCGTATCTTGCAAGACCGCATTATGAATGGAACCAGTGAGTTGATTACCAGAAAGATCCAAATGGCGCAAGTTGGTAATATCCTGTAGACGTTCGGGCAACTCCCCATCGAGATCATTGAAATATAGGTTCAGCATGGACAACTGAGATAGGTCACCGATCTCATTTGGTATGGAACCAGTGAGTTGATTACCTGAAAGGTCCAAGACCTCAAGCTCGGTCAAATTCCCGATTTCAACGGGAATGGGACCTGTCAGATCATTGTTGGACAATATTAGAGAGGTTAGGTTGGAGAAGTCCCCAATGATATTTGGTATCTGACCCACAAGTTGTTGAGACGGAAGTATGATCTCTGTTGTATTGTCTATGGAATAGCAATCATTCCATAGATGTATCTCATCATTATCACAAGGATCAAAGGTCAGTGTACTATAACTAGCACCATTGATATCACCATGATTCTGATTACTAGTAAGATCATAGGCAATGAGTCCGTCTCCCTCATTGAAATTCCAATATCCAACCAGGTTCTGCTCTTCCCCACTCAATTGCATGTACATCTGATCATAAATGTCCTCGGAGCTACGCACGATATTCCATGCCCTCACCTCATCAATGTGGCCATTGAAATCATTACCATTCTCCGTACCTCCACCAATGCGAATGAAACCACCATCGGATGTAGAATAAGAAAGGATCTGTCCAACAAGGGTACCATTCTTATATGCGTAGAGCATATTTTCATCATGCACTAGCGCGACATGTAGTAGTTCATCCACCTCATATTCGATCCCTATCCTATCATCCTCTCCATCCCAGTTGTATACCCATATCCTATCCAATCCATCAATGATACCTCTTGATATGCCATGAGTATTACCAAATCCATCACCCGCTTGGTCCTGCCCATAGATCTGTTGTCCATTCCACCCTTCGGAGACATTGGGTGATTGGCCGGTGGGTATTATCCATGCACTAATGGATTTTCGAGAGGACCAATTCGAACCAAAGATCTCCTCTATGCTCTGATCATCAACCGCCACATGATCCCCACCTTCAAAATAGAGAGAAAAATTTTGGCCAAAGCTTATGGAACATGCCATGAGTATGGTTGAGATCTTGATCATATGAGGTTTCATATCCACATCAGGTCCTTACTATTGGTTGTTGGAATATAATCAAGATCTCATCGACCTGACAAAAGCTCATCCATGACATACTATTCACTATTTCTTGAGATAGGAGGAACGAATCTCCAGCATCTCGGATGTGTGGAAGCAGATCGGTGGTTCATCGAACTCATTCTTTGAGACATCATAGTAGATGAAATTCTTCCAATCATATCCGGATTCACACATGGCTTCGTGGTCAATGGACTCAAAGTAGTTATTATTGAGTTTTAGATAGGAGAGATCCAGGGATCTCAATAGATGATCTGGGA
>CALCSS010000078.1 GCA_937893835.1 uncultured Fidelibacterota bacterium | reverse complement strand
CCCATTTGTATTTATGGTGTACGGAATCATATAATTGAGGATTTGAATAAATATCCATACTTAATGAGATCCGATTAGGGTCAAGTTAATTTAAGACAACCAGATCCTTTGTTGTCTTATTTAATATCTCACAACCCTCATCTTTAATTATCACATCATCCTCGATCCGCACACCTCCCCAACCAGCAAGATAGATCCCTGGCTCTATGGTCATTACATTGTTGCTCTCTAATACTTGGTCACTTTGGGGGCTGAATCTTGGTGAGGTGTGAATCTCCAATCCTAGACCGTGACCAGTCCCATGTGTGTAATATTCGCCATAGCCCATTTCTTTGATATAGTCTCGTGTTGCTGCATCAACCTCTTTGCATGGGACTCCAGCCTTCGCGGTGTCACATCCTCGCTGCTGTGACTCCTTTACTATTGCGTATATCTCTTCGTGCTTGGAAGTGGCTTCGCCCACAACAGGTGTTCTGGTCATGTCAGCGTGGTAGCCTGCGTATTTTGCTGCAGCATCAATAACAACAAAGTCCCCCTTCTGAAATTCTCTATCTGTTGGAATGGCATGAGGAAGGGCTCCGTTGGGCCCTGTTGCCACTATTGGAGAATAGGCCTCTCCCTCAGAATACTCACGGTATTTGGACACCATCGCATTGGCCACATCCTTCTCTGTGTGTCCTGGTGATAGCATTGGAAGGATCTCTTCGTATACTCTATCTGTAACCTCAACAGCAGTTCGTATGCACTCCAACTCATAATTATCCTTGATGGCCGCTAGGTCCTCAAGGATCATGGATGAGTTCTCCCATGATGTTTCTGAAAACATTTTGGTCATGTTCTTATAAAGTACATAACTCATATGATCACCCTCAAAGGCCAGTTTAAGTCCATTGGGATTTAGGTCGTTATCTTTTATCTGGGTTAAATGAGAGCTCATATCAATGAATCTTTCAAATCCTTTGACCTGAGATTTTGATTGTTCAATATACCTACCATCTGTGATAAAATATTGACCTTTTGGAGTCACCAGGCAGGATGCTGCTGAACCGGTGAAACCACAGATATATCTTATATTGGTCAAGTTGGTGATAAGCATACCGTCTAGGCCCTTCCCATCTAATACATCTCGAAGTTTTTGTTGTCGTTTTGCATACATTGAATCACTCATGATCGATTAATCCTTTTTTGATCTCTCTATAAGCGTTTGGATGGTATCTCTTTCCAATGAAATGGCCTCCAGGTTTTCACCTTTTACTTCCAAAGCATCTAGAACTTCAAGTGCCTGTGAGAAAAGGCCTTGATTCTTTAGGACAGAGACCAGCGTAAATGTCGCAAGCCTAGAACTTACTTTTAACGGTTCATTTAAATCGTGAACTATAGATGAAGAAGGATTAGAATCTGGTTTAACTAGCCTTTTTGGGGAATCAGTCTTTTTTTCAGATTTGCGTTCTGTTACTTTGTTCTTGGTATTTGTTTTTTGATTTTCACCCTCAACCTTCTTGATGAAATCTTGTGCTGTTATATGTTCAGAGTCCAGTTCCAAAACATGTTTCCAAGACCTCAGTAATCTATTTGTGGCTCTTCCGAGAACCGTTTGTATCTCACATAACATCTCAGCAGAAGCAAAATGATCATGGGTATATAACAATACTCTTTCCAATAATTTTTCCGCTTCTTTCAGATTCCCTTCTGCCTTTTCAATTTGTGCCAAGATAAATAACCCTGAAGAATCATTTTCATGGTGTTTTAACCCTATGTCACATACTTTTCTGGCACGTCTAAGATCATCTTGTCCAAAATAAATATCTGCAAGTACCGGGAATAAGATCGTGTCAAAGTGATCGGCAAAATAAAGTTCTAATTCTATTTGATTATTAAGATCCATTCTATCGCCGATTCGAATTTACCCAGGTTGTGATATAGTCTATGGTTGTCTGAACCGGTGTGCCAGGGCCAAATAATTTACCAACACCTCTACTCTCTAGGGTTTCCATATCTTTTTTAGGGATAATTCCACCTCCAACAAGCAATACATTCTCCAAACCTTTTTCTTTCATTAGGTCAAGCACATTTACAAATATTGTGTTATGGGCATTATTGAGACTTGACAGAGCAATGACATCGGCATCTTCTTGAAGCGCTGAAGAAACGATCATCTCTGGAGTTTGACGAAGACCTAGATAGATCACTTCCATACCCGCATCTCTATAGGCCGCTGCAAGTACTTTTATGCCTCTATCGTGTCCATCAAGACCAGGTTTAGCCATAACAATTCTTATCTTACGTTCCATATGCAGCATAAGTTAATAGTTCGGTTTTGTACTTCATAATCAAGATTGCCATATGGTGTTAACGGTCTAAGTTGGTGATTCCACATTATTCTCTACTATCTAATATAAAGGTGACAGGCCCATTGTTGACAAGCGACACATCCATCAATGCTCCAAATTCTCCAGATTGAACTGGAATTCCATGCTTGACCATGGCAGCCTTAAAGTGCTCGTAGAGTTTATTGCTCAGATCTGGGACTTCGGCCTGTACAAAACTTGGCCTTCGGCCTTTTCTAGTGTCCGCACATAGTGTGAATTGGCTGATGACAAGCGCTGAGCCACCTATATCTTTGATTGATAGATTCATTTTATCACTGTCATCACTAAACATTCGCAGTGTTGATATCTTTTGTGCTAGAAATTCTACATCCTTTTCCACATCTCCCTTCTTTATACCCAATAATATGACCAAGCCCCCATTTATATTACCAATGACGTTGTCATTTACTTTAACGCTGGCCTTGGAAGATCTTTGCACAACTGCGATCATCAATCAATCCAAACGTTATCTTTCCCATATCTAGCCCTTAATTGCTTTACAAAGGTTCTATCTGTAGATACGCTAACATTATGCGCCAAGACCTTCAATGGTCGAGGAGAATCAGAGTTTGGTAGATGAAATAATAGTTTACAGTGCCCTGGATTTGATCTTGAAAAATTCATAAGCTCATCGACCTCATCAGGCTCAACCTGTCCTGAGGGGAATTTTATGTTCAAACGTTGGGAGAGTCGGTCTCGTACGTTTTCAACTGAAATAATTTCATCTGAGAGGATCTTTAGGTCTGAAAAGTCAGATGTGTCTGAGGGTTTCCCCTTCACAAAAACAACATTACCATCATCAATAAGGCTACCATATGATTTATAACAATCACTAAAAACAACTATCTCAGCATGACCTCCTAGACAATCCATATCAAAAAAGGCCATTTCCCTATTGCGTCTATCATAACGCCTAACAATTTTTGTGATCATACCACCGACAAAGACCGTGTCTTTCTTTGACAGCTCTTGTCCCTCTTCAAATGAAATTGTTGTGAACTCTTCTAGGTCATCTGCATGCTCTAACAAAGGATGACCCGACACATAGAGCCCTAAGACCTCCATTTCCTTTGCAAGTGATTCTTTCTCTGCCCATTCCTCAATATTGCCAAGAACGGGGATTTTGATCAATTGGTCTTGTGCTTCTCCAATCCCAAAAAGATCAACCTGGTTCTTATCATTCTCCTGTTGCATTTTTTGGCCATATTTTATCGCACTATCAACAGCGTCTAGCTTCTGTGCACGATATCCCTCTAGACCATCCAAGCTTCCAGAAAAAACCAAACTCTCTAAAACTCGCTTATTTACCTTTTGCTGTTCAACTCGAGAACAAATATCAAAAATGGTTTTATATGGTCCATTTTCAACTCTCTCATTTATTATTGTTTCTAGGGCCTTAGTACCAACATTTTTAATTGCATTCAATCCGTAGGAGATCGTCTTATTGTCTATGGGTCTAAAATCATCAAATGAAATATTGATATCCGGAGGCCTTACCTCTATTCCCATCTTCTTACACTCATTAATTAAAACAACTATTCGATCAATGCTACCCATCTCACTGGTCAAATTAGCACTCATGAACTCAGCTGGATGGTGAACCTTTAACCATGCGGTCTGATATGCCACATATGCATAGGCCGTGGAATGACTTTTGTTAAATCCATATTGAGCAAACTTCTCGATCAAGGAAAATATTTCCTCTGCCTTCTTTTTTGTTATCCCCTTACTTTCTGCACCAGCAACAAATTTGATCGCCAACTCATCCATCAATGATTTTATCTTTTTACCCATGGCACGCCGCATAATATCAGCTTCGGCCAATGTGAAACCCGCAACCTCATGGGCTATTTGCATAACTTGTTCTTGATATACAATGATACCATAGGTCTCTTTTAGAATGGGCTCCATAAGTGGATGAGGATATACAATCTTGTTTTTCCCATGCTTCCTAGAAATAAAATCATCTATGTTGGACATTGGGCCTGGGCGATATAAAGCATTCATTGCTATAAGGTCATCTAAAACCGTTGGTTGGAGTTTTTTTAAAAATTCGCGCATTCCTGATGATTCAAATTGAAATACACCAATGGTATGCCCCTTTGAAAAAAGTTTATAAACCTCAGAGTTTTCAAGAGATAATTTTTCAAGATCAACAGTTTCGTCTTTTTGCTCAATAAGTTTTATTGCCTTGTCAATCACAGTTAGGTTACGCAGGCCTAAGAAATCCATTTTCAATAATCCTAACTCTTCTAGACCCTTCATATCATACTGACTTGTGATGTCATCCGTGCTGGATTTATATAATGGAACATAGTCTGTTAGTTCTCCAGGGGCAATGACAACTCCTGCTGCATGGATCGAGGCATGTCGGTTCATACCTTCTAGTATCTTTGAATGCTCCATCAGCTCATTGTAGTCTCCCTCGGCCATCTCTAATAGTTCCGGGCTCTTTTCCAAGGCCTTTTCAAGCGTAATATTTAATTCATTTGGAATTGCCTTTGCAATTTTATCTACTTCGGAAAATGAATAACCCATGACCCTACCTACATCTCTTACAACTTGTTTTGCCTTCATTTTCCCAAATGTGATAATCTGTGTAACGGAGGCTTCACCATATTGTTCCTTTATATAATTTATTACCTCACCTCGGCGTTCTATGCAAAAATCAATGTCAATATCAGGCATACTGATACGATCTGGATTTAAAAACCTCTCGAAAAGAAGATCGTGCTTGAGAGGGTCAATACTTGTGATTCCCAAGGCATATGAGACAATACTACCTGCCGCAGAACCTCTACCAGGCCCAACGGGTATATTTGAGTCTTTAGCATATTTCACAAAGTCTGCAGTAATTAAAAAGTAACCGGCAAATCCCATATTCTTAATAACATTCAATTCATGATCAATTCGTTTCTGAATATTGGGAGAGATCTCACCATAGCTAGACTCCGCACCGGAATGAGTTAAAGATCTAAGGTATTCATCTGGGTCATCTGTAGTGGCAGAATCAGGTATGGGGAAATTTGGCAAATGAGATTCACCTATGGGAAGAGAAAGGTCAATGCTATCTGCAATTTTTCTTGTGTTTTCAATGGCCTCTGGGAATTCTTTAAATAAACGATGCATCTCATCCTGATTTTTAAAATAAAATTCAGGTGTTGCGTATCTTAATCGTTTTGGGTCACTACGTTCCTTCCCGGTGCCTAAACAAATATGGATATCATGTGCTTCCCAGTGGTCTTTTTTTGCGTAGTGCGCATCGTTGGTACAGACAAGTGGTAAACCTAAATCCAATGATAATTTTTTCATATTCTGTATATTGGCCTCTTCCTCAGGAATGCCATGGTTCTGAATTTCTAAATAATAACGATCCACAAAGATCTCTGAAAATTCAAGTGCAGTTTTTCTTGCGCCATTATAATCGCCGCGTAACATTTTTTCAGGTACCTCACCCTTCAAGCACGCAGACATACATATCAAGCCCTCATTGTATTGACGTAATAATTCCATATCAATTCTTGGACGATAGTAAAAACCTTCTAAATACCCTGCGGTAACGAGTTTCATCAGGTTTTTATATCCATTAAAATTCTGAGCAAGCAAGATAAGATGGTTGTTCCCCCATCCTCCATCGGGTCGTTGATGCTTGTCAAATCTGGAACCTGTTGCTACATATATCTCACAACCGATAATGGGTTTTATTCCTGCTTTCTTTGCCTGTTTATAATAGGGGACCACACTAAACATGTTGCCATGCTCAGTTAGTGCAACTGAATCCATATTAAGATCATCTATGGTATTGACCAATTGGTCTATTCGCTGAGCACCATCCAAAAGACTATAATCAGAATGGTTGTGTAAATGAACAAATTCAGAATGCATTAGATCGTTCCTGAGTATATAGAAAACAGCCCCATAAGGGTGCTGAATTTTAGTATTCTAGCACTATAAATAGCAGATGAAATACTTGGGTTTTTCAATAATATGAAAATAATTATCATCAATGGTATTTCAACACCTATGATAAGCGGCATAATATACCCTTGGTCATACACTCCATTTATATAGGGGATGAGTGAACCGAGGCCTATTAAAACGCATAAGACAATGGAAAGCTGAATCGATCTATTGATCCCAAACACAATGGGAAAGGTATGAAGTCCAGAAAACTTATCCCCTTCAATGTCTGCGATATCTTTGACAAGCTCTCTGACAAGTGTCAGACCAAATGCCAATAGCATAGGGGTCCACATTGGTTCAACATTCCCGTATGCTGCACCTGAAAATAAGAATGCCATTCCAAGTATTAATGCAACAACAAAATTCCCTATTAGGCCTTTGCCTTTTAAATTGGTACTATAAACTATCATAAGCGGAACAGCAATGAATCCGCCAATCACTATGGCGCTATCTGGTAATTGAATACATAAGACAAGACCAATTGTAAAAAATATGAACGAAAGAGCTAGGGCTCCATTCACTGAAACATGACCTGACGGGATTGGCCTCATGGGTCTATTGATCAAATCAATCTCATGGTCTAAGGCATCGTTTAGGGCATTGGATGCAGCAGCATATAACATTACAATAAGAGATGTTAAAACCATAATCCTAACGTTACTGAATTCATCTAATATTGCAGTTGCTATCAACATTGCTGCTCCACTGGTCATTATATTTAATGGCCGAATCAACCTGATATAAAAGAAAATGATCTTCATTTAGCCTAGAAACCTAACCTGTTTTACGTTCTAATGATCAAGACTCTTTGATCGCCATTATAATCACTAATAATATCAAGGTCTGAGTAGCCAGCTTCTTTGAAAATAGAAGCCGCTTGTTTTGGATGCTTTCCCAACCCTACTTCCAAGACCATTGAGGAACCATCACTTAAAATGGTTGGTAAAATATCAGTAAATCGCCTGTAGAATGTAAGACCATCATCAAAGTCAGTTAAGGCAACGTCAGGTTCAAAATCTTTAACATCCGTCATTAAGGTAGCCATTTCTTTTTTTGATACATAGGGGGGGTTGGACACAATAAGATCAAATTTATCTTCTGGAGTTGTTTTTTGGATATCCATTTTTTCAAAGAATAAATTATTCGCATTTAATATTGAACTATTCTTTTTTGCAACACATAGGGATTCTTCAGAATTATCTATCCCCAACACATGGGCATCACTCCTTTCCATGGCCATAGTTATTGCAATACAACCCGACCCCGTTCCTATATCAAGAATTTTAGGAGATTTAATGTTCTGTATGCATTTAATTGCCTCGTCTATCAATCTCTCTGTCTCAGGTCTTGGTATGAGAACATCAGGATTTACGATAAATTGCCTACCATAAAAATCACATGAACCTGTAATGTATTGTAGTGGTTCTTTTTTTAATCGTCTTTTAACCCATTTACGAAGAGATGATAATTGTGATTTCGATAGAGGTTCATCAAACCTCATATATAGATCAAGCCTACTACATTCAAGCAAGGAGCAAAGGAGCCACTCTATTTCGAATCTAGGGTTGTTAAATTCTTTTTCTTTAAAATAGGATTCTGACCAATGAATCAGATCAATAATGCGCCAAGTTTTAGACATTTGGTATTGAAAAGATTAAAAGAATCAATTATTTAAATAGTGTTTTATGATATATCAGAGGCCATGATTTCTTGTTGTTCTGCAATCTTTAATTTTTCAATTATCTCTGTGATATCTCCATCTAAGACCTCATTTAATCTATAAGATGTAAAATTGATCCTGTGGTCAGTGACCCTCCCTTGAGAAAAATTATATGTCCTTATCTTGGCGGAGCGATCACCAGTTGATACCAAACTCCTTCTTTCGGCAGCCCGTTCTGCTGCAACTTTTTCCTGCTCAGCTGCCAATAATCTTGATTTAAGGACCTTGAGAGCAGCTGCTCTATTTTTATGTTGGGAAGATTCATCCTGACAAGTTACAACTAGACCTGTAGGAATATGGGTAATACGAATCGCAGATTCGGTCTTATTGACATGTTGTCCTCCAGCACCACTGGCTCGATAAGTGTCGATCTTTAAATCAGAATCATTGACATCTATATCAACATCCTCTGCTTCAGGAAGCACGGCAATTGTAGCAGCAGAGGTGTGTACCCGTCCACTTGTCTCGGTCTTCGGCACCCGCTGTACTCTGTGTACACCACTCTCATATTTGAGCATTCCAAATGCTCCTTTCCCCTGTATTGAGACAATGGCTTCCTTTATACCTCCAATTCCTGTTTCAGAAGAGTCCATTACCTTATACTTCCAATTCTTCCGTTCAGCATATCGAGTATAGACACGAAATAGATCAGCCGCAAATAAGGCGGCCTCATCGCCTCCAGTACCTGCTCTAATCTCTAGTATTAGGTTTTTATTATCATTTGGATCTCGGGGCAATAACAACACCTTTAATTCCTCCTCAAGTACTGACTTTCGAGACTCGAGTTCGATTAATTCTTCTTGAGCGATCTGCTTTAATTCTGAATCATCACCATCTAATATCAACCGATCATCATCAATGTCTTGTAAGACAGAGATATAATCCTTCCCAACACTAACAACGCCCTCCATTGAACTGTGTTCTTTGGCTATCGCAGTCAATTTTTGTTGATCATTAAATATCTCTGGATCCGCCATCTTCTCGGATAGATGAGCATGTTTCTCTATAATGTTCTGAATTTTTTCCCTCAACCTATCGCCTCAGCAGTATACTCTCTACCTACCATATGTTCATATTGATCACCAAAGGCCTCTTCCAGTGCCTTGATCGAAACCTCAACCATTTCATCTTCAGGGTTTTTTGTGGTTATGTTTTGAAGCCAAAGTCCAGGCTTTTTCAACAACGTGAAGAACAATGAGTCCTTTCTTGAAGAGAGTTTGATTAATTCATATCCAATTCCAGATACAATTGGAATCAGCGGAAGGTGAAATAATAATCTTAATGGAAGAGAGATTGTTCCAAGAGCCGATATTATCAAAGTATCAACAAATGCAAAGACAAGAATTGCAGATAGCAGCACAATGAATAGAAAACTTGTTCCACACCTTGGGTGCTGTGTAGGAAAGGATTGGGCATTTTTGATGTTTACATCCTTTCCAGATTCAAAATTATATACTACTCTATGTTCTGCTCCATGATACTGAAATAATCTTTTAACATCATTTAATAAAGAAATAAGAAGAAGGTAAACAATAAAAAATAGAATGCGAAACAATCCAGAGACCAGGTTAAACCATAGTGCGTCTTTTTCAATATCCATTATTGTGGTGGTGATCCACATTGGCGCAATCATAAATAAAGAAATGGCCAGGGCTATTGCAAATAATGTAGAAAAAAACTCGCCGACCTTACTTTGGGGTTCCTCTTCTGGCATAGCTATGTCAGCAGAATAGTTCAATGTTCTCATTCCCATTTTCATTGATTCATATAATGAGGCAATTCCGCGGAATATTGGTCTCTTCCAAAAGGATGATGTCTCTGTAATAGATATGAAATCTTTCTTTTGTATATGAATTTCCCCATTTGGGTCACGTACAGCTGTTGCATAGGACCCCGGTACGCGCATCATAACACCCTCAATGACAGCCTGTCCGCCTACCAATATGGATGGCTTCATAGTTATAATTAATAGACTCTTCTTCATAAAAAAATAGGCCCGTGCCATAGTATCATTACTATTTGCAGGGCCTACTATATTTTTTTATCTATTTACGACCGTATTTCTTATTGAATTTTTCTATGCGACCTGCAGTATCCACAAGATTTTGACGACCTGTGAAAAAAGGATGAGACTTGTTGGAAATCTCTATCTTGCACAGTGGATACTCATTACCATCATCCCACTTGGTGGTCTCTTTTGTCTCAACTGTGGATTTTGTTAAAAAAGCATAATCACATGATGTATCTTTAAATACTACCAATCGATAATTTTTTGGATGTGTATCCTGTTTCATAATTTTCTCCTAATTAAACAATACCTTCTAGAGCTGATTTAACTCTTTCAATACCTTCCTTTATGGTCTCACTATCAGTTGCATACGAGAATCGGATGTGACCAGGTGCTCCAAATCCGTCTCCTGGTACGGTAACAACCTTTGCAGACTCTAGAATATACTCTGAAATATCAAAAGTGTCTTTCAATAACTTTCCATTTCCTTTCTTCCCAATATATTTTCCAAGGTTTGGAAAAGCATAAAATGCACCACCAGGTATAGCGCAGGATACATCAGGTAATTCATTCAATAATCCTACAATAAGATTCCTTCTCTTTTTAAAGGCTGTCTTCATTTCATCAACACATTGTTGACTCCCTGTCAGTGCCTCTATGCCTGCTTTTTGCCCAATTGAATTAGCGCATGAGGTTGCCTGTCCTTGTATTTTTGCCATTGCTTTTATTATTTCACGTGGGCCCGCTGAATATCCTATTCTCCAACCTGTCATTGCATAGGTCTTTGATAGACTTAGACAGGTGATAACGGTGGTATTTATGTTGTGGTCTCTGTTAATTTTTTCCGTACTAATAAATTCATCATCATACACTAAACGTTCGTAACACTCATCTGATATGATGGTCCAATTGTTTTCTTTTGCTATTTTTAATATCCTAACAATTGCCTCTTCTCTCCAGATCCCTCCAGTTGGATTAGATGGTGAATTCATTATTAGACCCTTCACATTCTTAAGGTCTTTAGATAGTAGGTCTTCAAAGTCAGGTTCAAAGTTGTTTTTATCGACAGTATTGATCAATAATGGCTCTGCATCAGCAAGGTGTATAAACTCGGGAAACGATACCCAATATGGCCGGAAGACGAGAACCTTGTCGCCTTTGCCAAACAGGGCTTGGCACGCGATAGAAAGACTTTGCTTTTCACCATTAGAGACCAGAATATTTTGTTTTGTAAAGTCAATACCATTCTCTCGTTTCAGTTTATCGCAAATTGCTTCTCTAAATTCAATCATTCCAGGACCTGCAGTATATTTTGTATAACCTTGGTCCATGGCCTCTTTACCAGCATTGATTATGTGCCTAGGAGTATTAAAATCGGGCTCACCAACTGAAAAATTGATCACATCCTCACCTCGTGCTCTCATTTCAGCAGCGATCGTTGCCATCTGCAAAGTAAATGAGGGCTGAATCTTATTTACTCTATCTGCGAGTTTATAATTCAAAATTTATGCTGCTTCTTATGATGTTTTTCTGTGTTAAATCTTTGCTCATCAATTTGATCAGAACTTGATTTATTTCTAACATTGCCACCATCGTGTTCAATATCAAAATCTTCATTAATCACATGCCCGTGCCTTGGAGTTTTACGTTTGGGTTTATTGTAGTGCTCTTTTGACTTTCTCCGATTCTTATTTGAGAATTTTTTCTTTTTCCGGTGAGGTTTTTTTGAACCACCCTGTTTGTCTTTAGAGTCAAACCTTTTCTTTTTTGATTTTACATATCTTTTTCTTTTTGGTTTGGGAACATCAGAGGCAGATATGCTGTCTACGCCTTCAGTATCATCAAAATCTTCTGTGTCCTCTTTTGAATCTTTTTTAATGGTTTTTTTATCAAATGGGATGGAGTCTGTATTTAATGCTCCATATACAGTACCAAAACCCCGCGTAATGCCATTCCCCACCCCAATATAGTTTGGTAGTATAAAGTTTGTTTTGAATTCGCCCATGAACGCACCCCATTTATTATCATCAACTGGCTTGGGGAATAAACTTGATACTTTTACTTTTGTTAATATATCATCTTTTAAGCTTATCCCAACCTCGTTAGCCAAAAAGATAATATTTTGTCCTAATAACTTATTTAAATACGAGGGTTTTTCTTGGTTTGTTAAAAATTTATATTTGCCACCTGTCATATGATTAAGGGCAACCCAAGGTGTGATGAATCGATAGTGAACCAGTTGATCGGATGGAGTGAATTGATTGTTGGCGGTTTCTACATCACAATCTTCAATATCAAATGTAATATTTCCAAAATCAAGTGACTCGAGCTTTTCATAAAGACTCATCACAGAATCAACACCTTCATGTATTCCAATAAGGTAGATCTGCTCATTTAATATCTTAACCTGCACTCTAGGGTAAAGGTACCGGTCGCGATAGGAGCCGTCAAGCATGGGTATGATGTCTTCGTCCGGATACTGACGCATAAAGACCCCTTTGACCTGATAAGGAGTCTTACGAACAGGTTTATTCGTGATAACCCTAACTACCACTGATTTTATATCAGGAAAACTATCACCCATAATATTATAGCATAGATACTATTTACTCATTGTATCTAAAAATTCTTTGTTGTTTTTTGTTCGTTTCATTCTACTCTGCATGAATTCCATTGCCTCTTCAACTTTCATATCATTAAGTAGTTTACGAAGTATCCACATCCTACTTAGTTCAATACGACTTAACAATAATTCTTCTTTGCGTGTTCCCGAGCGTATGATATCAAAGGCTGGGTACATTCTACGGTCGCTTAATCTTCTATCTAATGCCAACTCCATATTTCCCGTACCCTTGAATTCTTCAAAAATAACCTCATCAGCTCTACTACCAGTATCAATCAGGGCTGTAGATACAATTGTAAGACTGCCGCCTTCTTCGGTATTCCTCGCTGCACCAAAAAATTGTTTTGGTTTTTTTAGTGCATTAAAATCAACCCCACCAGATAAGATCTTCCCACTGTGGGGTATGACAGCGTTGTGGGCTCTCGCGAGTCGCGTTATGCTATCGAGTAGAATAACCACATCATCACCATACTCAACCATTCGCTTAGCTTTTTGTAATACCATATCTGCGACAGATACATGGCGCTCTGGTGGCTCATCAAATGTAGAGCTTATAACTTCGGCGTCTACATTTCTCTTCATATCCGTAACTTCCTCAGGCCTTTCATCTATCAAAAGAACAATTCTTTTTGTCTCAGGATGATTGCTGCTTATAGAGTTTGCCAGTTTTTGGAGCAAAATGGTCTTACCTGTTTTTGGTTGAGCAACAATCAGCCCCCTTTGACCTTTCCCAATCGGAGATATCAAATCCATGATCCGCATCGATAGGTCAGTTGACTTTGTCTCTAAATTAAATTTTTCCTCTGGGTAGAGCGGAGTGAAATTATCAAATAGGATTATATCCTTTAATTTTTCTACTGGCTTCTCATTGACCGTTTCAACCTTTAATAAAGCATAAAAACGTTCTTTTGATTTCGGAGGTCGAATCTGACCCTCAATTAGATGACCTGTCTTCATGCCAAATCGTTTGATCTGAGAGGGGCTCACGTAGATATCATCTGGGCCTGGCATATAATTATAATCAGGTGAACGAAGAAAGCCATAGCCATCTTGCATTACCTCCAAAACACCTCGAGCAGAAAAAGAATTGTCTTTTTTCGCATGAGTTTCTAATATTTTTACGATGAGCTCTTGCTTGTTAAGCCCGGCAACACCGCCATCAATGGATAGTTTTTGGGCCAATTCGTTAAGTTCTCGAATATTCAGTGATTGTAATTCATTAAGATTCATATATTTCAAACTCGTATATATAATTACTGGAAAATAAAATTTAAAGCTCTGTAGGTATACCTGAGCAGATTAAACTTACATTAAATTACCCCTGAGTCAAAAGATATTTCAAATTCAGAGAAAACCTCACTGGCAATGTAATGTGTACCAAAAATCAATGTAATATCCTTTGGTTTCATTAATTTTTTAATTTTATTTATTCCAATACTGATGCAGTCTACAGGAAAATTATTAATCCCTAATATATTTAATTTTTCAGATAACTCCTTTGGCCTTAACAATAGCCCATCTTTACTGGTTGTTATAAAAAGGGTTTTAAATTGTGAATTGATATATTTGGCAATATGCTCAATGTCTTTATCTCCTTTGAGACAGAACAATCCGAAAATTTCAGATTCTGGAAAAATTGTTTTTAGAGTTCCCAGTACTGACCTTATCCCTTCTTCATTATGTGCAACATCATAGTATATTCTATCTGAGACAGGTTGGAGCCTACCGGGCCAGCATACATTGTTAATTCCTTCACATATAGTTTCATATGGTATTTTATCATCAAAATGTATTAAGGCATTAATTGCCAATGCAGCATTGCTTGCTTGATGTTCTCCTATCATCGATGTGATAAATTTTTTGTTTGAAAGTTCGAATTTTGTACCCTCAGGCATTATTTCTACATTTATTGGATTGGTAGAGGTATAAAAAGGAGATTCGTTTTCATTCGCTGTTTTTTTGAGAATTTCAAAAACTGTTTTTTGTTGCATTGCCGTAATTAAAGGTACTTTCTTTTTAATAATGCCTGCTTTTTCTACGGCTATTTTTTCAATTGTGTTTCCAAGTATATCAATATGATCGATTGATATAGGTGTCATAACGGTTAAGGAAGAATCAACCACATTTGTAGAATCCAATCTCCCCCCGAGACCCGTCTCTATTACTGCAACATCTACATTGTGGTCATTGAAGTGATTTAGGGCCATTGAAGTTGTAACTTCAAAAAATGTAGATTTAATATCTTTAATCGCCGGTTCTATTTTTCTCATAAATCTTAATATTTCTTGGTCGGATATTGGCAGACCATTGACTCTTATTCGTTCACTGAAACTTATTAGATGTGGAGATGTATAAAGACCAACTTTGTAGCCTCGTGCCTTAAGTACGCTATATATTACAGCTGCAGTTGAGCCTTTCCCATTGGTCCCTGCTATATGAATTATTTTGAGATTATTTTGTGGGTTCTTTAAAAATTCTAAAAGGCTAAACGTGTGTTCAAGACCCATTTTTATCCCACGTCTCTGTAAAGAATAGAGAGCGCGTAAGGTCTGCGAAAGGTCAGTTGATATCAATTCGATTGGTTGAGCTTATGGCAATATCAAAGATCGGCGACAAAGACCTAGTGACAATCTTCTCAAAGGATTCTTTTGAATCCGTAACAAAAGAATGTACTTCACCATGATTCAAGTCTGATAATAATCCATTTTCTTTTAAGTTGTTTGACACAACCTCAGCTGTTACCTTTCCAGAATCGACAAGCTTGATCTCATCACCCAATACATTGCGAATTATCTTTTCTAATATTGGGTAGTGTGTACATCCCATAATAATCGTATCAACATCTGTGTTTGTAAAACGAGTCAGATAAGACCTGGCAATTAATGTAGGTATCTTTCCCTCGATCAGGCCCTCTTCAACCAGAGGAACAAACAAAGGACAGGCTTGATTCATAATCTGTAATTTGGGGTTAAGAGATCTTAATCTGCTACCATATGAATCGGATTGAATGGTTGCGTGTGTTCCTATAATACCTATGGATTGGTTTTTGGTTGTATTAATAGCACAACTAACCCCAGGGTCAATGACTCCAATAATAGGCAATGAAAATTTACTATTTAAATAATCTATGGCTAAAGAAGATGCGGTATTACATGCAATGATTATCATTTTACAATCTTTTTGAATTAGCCATTCTATGATCTCCTCTGAATATTGCTGGACTCGTTCTTTACTTTTATTACCATATGGTACCCTGGCAGTATCGCCTACATAATAAATGGTTTCGTTAGAGATGCTCTGCATCAGTGCATTAACAACGGTTAGTCCACCAACGCCTGAGTCAAAAACACCTATGGGTCTATTGTCCATAAATCATTCTCCAGAAAGAATTTTTTCTCTTGTATGTTTAAAATGTTTTATACCCTGAAAGATTGCTTCAGCAACTTGTTGCTTGTGACTGGTTTGCTTTAATTTTTTTTCTTCGGAGGGATTGGATATATATCCAACTTCAACTAGCACATTGGGCATCGATGCCCCAATTAATACATAGAATCCGGCTTGTTTGACACCGCGATTAGGAGTATTTAATCTTTTATCTAACTCCATCTGTATAATAGAGGCCAAATCCTCACTTTCTTTCATAAACATACTCTGTGCCATTGTAGCCATAATTAAATTTTCACCAGTCAATTTTTCATACTGCCTTGTCTTTTCTTCAAGCTTTATGACCGCATTTTCCCTAGATGCAACTTCTATCGCATCTTCACTCTTACCAGGACGAAGCAAATAAGTTTCAAATCCTTGTATCTTTCTATTTTTATTTGAATTGGCGTGTACACTTACGAAAAGTTTACCATTGGCATCATTCGCTATTTTGGTTCGTTCGATAAGTGGTATAAATACATCTTCGTCTCTTGTATAAATAACTTTAATACCTGCTTTTTCTAATAACCTGCCAATGCGCTTTGTAATGTCTAGCACCACATCCTTCTCTTTAGTTCCGTACTTACCTTGAGATCCTGGGTCCTTCCCTCCGTGCCCAGCATCTAATACGACAGTATCAAGCCTCCATCTATCTTTAACATCTTCTATGTGTCTATCAATTTGCCCTAGTGGGGTACGTAGTGTGATCACAATCTCATTTGGGTCAAGGCTTTGGTACCATTCATGGCTAATCACTTTTGATCCGAGCTTAAATGCAACTTGTGCAGTGTTTCCTATTTGATCTGATTCAATTTGGCGAACAACTCCACGAGTTAATCCTGCATTTATATTTGTAGTATCAATAATTGCGCCAGCTATCGTTAAATAGTACCACCCGTGTTTATTAATAAATGAACTTATGTTTCTTTCAGAAAAAGGTTTTTTTGTATTTAGATGAATAATTGTACCATTTGATTTAACATCAATCTTTATATCGGTAATGTTGAATCGGATAACATCAATCTCTAGTAATTCTTTTTTTGAATCAAAGTTGATACCAGGAAGTATCGTAGCTTTTAAAATATCAAGAAAATACTCGGCTGGAATGTAAAGGTCATTTTCCGCAACTATTGTGACCTGAGGCATTTGATATGCATCATCATCAATGATTATATAACTGCTATTACCAGAAATTTTTACTTTGACACCTGAAATATAGAGAACAAGTTTCTTTCTCTCAGTATTTTCATAGATCTTAGAGGTGAAAGACCCTGCTAGATCCTTAGCAGAAATGTATATCGGCCCAGCATTTGATAATGTTTTTACCTCTGATTCTGTACCTGCGCTTCTATTAAAAACATGGATATCTCCATAAACAATTGTAAATAGAAAAAAAAGGAAGATCTTATAATTCATATATCGGGTCAATAATTATAATAAAAAAATACCACACTTATAAAAGCATGGCAATTTTCTATTGGCACTAAAAACGATTACGCCCCATTTCTGGGGCGTAATCCCGGATTTTAATTTCGTACTATTTTTTGTCGTACCACATTACTAGAATCGCCAATGACAAAATCCCAGCGAATCCTGCATCTCCAAATTGTGACATTATTCGTCCCAATCCAGCGATGACCCCAAAAAAGTCATCGAATAGGATTCCCACAATTATACCAATGACGACCAACATCTTGGCAAGATCTGTCAGTTGTCCTAGCCATTCATTTAGTTGTTGCAAGCCTTTCAGCATAGTTTCCTCCTGTTGTCAGGAAAAGAAAGGTCATTTATTGACCTTTCTACTGTATCCTGTATTATTAGCCCAGAAACGAGAGAAAAACCAGCAAAGCGAGTAGGCCCGCAAATCCGCCATCTAGAAATGTATTTACTAGATCTACAATCCCACCAATTGGGTCAAAACCCGTGGAATATACTATATTAACGAAAACAAACAGAACTATGAGTGCTTTAATTACTCCAACTACTCCAGATGCTGCGTTTTGTACGGTTGAGTTGACATCAGCCATGCCGATACCTCCTTGGTTTGGTTCTTTGGTTAGGGTTCCAGATTATATCCAGACCCTTTTATCAATGAAACCCGATTAGCGAATGATAGTCTACTGTGAAAATCAGGGCTAATCTTTTTCATTGACCGAATTTACTAATAATGCAGTTATTTACAATATTTATATTTATTTATCAATTTCTTTGTCAATATGATTGTAAATGACACCATATACTGTTAATGGCGATATGGATTCCATACACTTTCTACAAAGTCTCCAATGATTACTTTTATGGTCGCAGGGCCTTTCAGGCTTAACTACAACACCTAAATTAGTAACAGGAGATGTTAATTCTGGTGCTTGAGAACCGAATAATGAAACAACAGGTATTTGGACATATGCAGCTAAATGACCAGCCATAGAATCAGGACAGACAAGACACTTTTGTTGGGCTAACCAACCTGTGAATTCGATCAGGTCTCCTTTAAAATATTCTACCTGTGAATTTGTTTTTTTTAGTTGCTCTATTAATTGTTTCGATTCATTTGTCTCAACTATGGAGGTTTTAAATTTATTTGAAAGCATATCAACTAATGTGATCCAGTTTTTTGTTGGCCACGATCTCCTTTGGTCTGTTGCTCCAACATGTAAAACTACTGCACCATTATCATTCAAACCCTGTGGAGTGTTTTGTCGGTCGACTAATTGGCAACCAATCTTGGATACCATTTTTTCTGCGCGATCAAGTTGGTGCAGGCCTTGGTTCATTTTTATAGGATTTGTAAAAAAATAACCTCCACCTGTAGTATCATAACCAAAACTCACCTTTGGATAGGTTAACCATAAAAACCATCCATTTCTAAGGTCTCCCTTAAAATCAAAAGCTAGATCAATTTGTCGACTGGACAGTTGTTTAGCGAAAGAACGTACTCTCCACCATTTTAAAACGGACCAACTCCAGTTGGTCCATGGGGCGTTAATTGGGATAACCTCATCCGCAAGGCCAAGGTACCTAGCTAGGTTTTCCACATTTTCATTACAGATAAGAATTAAGTGAGCATTGGGATATTTTTTTTTAATACTTCTTAAAACTGGTTCAATAATTAATACATCCCCAATCCTATGGTATTCAGTAACAAGAATTGTCTTGATTTCAAGGCTGTCTAAATCAAAAATCGGTCTAAAATAATTAATTATTTTAAAATAAGGGTAAAACAGAGAACTAAATATCTGAGACCAAAAAATAATTTTTTTATTATATACCCCTTGGACTAGCACGAAAGTCCAATTTTTTCATAATAATCATAAAGCACATCAGATACCTGCTTTATATCATGGTGTTTCTGCACCCACTGCCTACCTTCTTGATTTTTCTTTAGTATTGAATCACGATTCGTTATTAATTCATTGATTTCATTTTCTAATGTATGCTCATTCACATTAACAAATGGATGATCTGGAACAAAAGCACTATATACATCATTCATTTCAGTTAGGGTACAAATACCCATAGATAGTGACTCAACAGAGTTCATACCATACCCCCATCCACCCTTATTCCCAATTTGGTCAATGAATATGTCAGATCTTGATTTTCGTTCTAGTGCCAATGAGTGAGGTTGATTCTCAATTAGGTCAAACTTTATTTTGCCCTGTTCTTGAAACTTTTTACATATACTAATTATTTTCTCACTGCCCTTATAGAACCTGTTGGTGGGTGCGTGTGATATGGTTAGTAGGTCATTAAGACCATCTTTTGGATTAAAAATAGATGTGTCGTATGGTAAAAAGAGATATTCAATGTTTGGATGTTTCTTTAATAGGTCAACCTCATTTGTAAGATTAAGATCAGAGACCTTATCTATAACTGGCATTACCCCACGACTCCTCAAGTCCTCACCATGATAATGACATATGATCTTTTTGCCCAATTGATCTAACTTTTTCACAAAATCTTCATTTTTTAAAAAATCCATTCCACTTTCAAAATGATATACATCAAAATCAAACAGATTGTATTCCTTGATAGTACTATCAATTGTAGACTTCCATATCCAATCTTTGAACCTTAAGAAGGCATGGTCCAATAGGCCCTCAGGCTTCCAACATGGAGGATATCCTTCCTTTACTTTAAAATATCCATCACTTCCACGATATGACCTATATATCAGATTTCTAATTTTGGACATTGTTGGGTTAGTGAAATTAAATGGCAAGTCCAAACAAATATCTTCCTCAAAATTTTTTGGAGAACGAAAAAAGGTGATCGTACGACATTGATTCCCTCGTGAAATATGTTCCTTTTTCCATAGGGTCAGTGTCCCAACAGTATTCTCTGGAGATATGTATAATATTTTCATTGGGCTCTAAATATAGCAAGGTAGTTATCTTGCCTTATTTCCCAATTATATTTTTTTTCAATCAAATCTTGATTTTTTTGGATATTTGTTAAATCATCTTGAGTATTATATGCGTCTATAATTGAACTTGCAATAGACTGGATATTATTGGGCTCACACCAGTGGACAGAATCTTCTAAAAAGTATTGTGCTGGGGGCAATTTTGTTATAACGATCTCTAATCCACAGATCATCATTTCAAAAAGTTTTGTTGGGGTATTCTCTTCTGTTAGGGGCGTCCTTCGAAATGGGATCACTCCAATACTGTGACTCTTTATGATCTCCCATATTTCAGAGTGTGGAACCTGACCTAGAACATGGATTGAACTATTTAGAGCTAATTCTTTAATTAAATCATTGATCTCATTTTCAAATTCCTTTGTCCTAAACGTGCCTACAAGACTAAGAGATGCCGAGGGTATTGAAGACTTAACATATTTCATTGCATTTATGAGGTCTTTTATCCCTCTTTCCGATGCAAGGTGGCCATGGTATATAATTGAATCCTTTTTCCTATCCTTGTTGTTTATTGATGTATCTAGATAGCCTATCTTTGGAAAATTTTCAACTATTCTGGTCGGCTTATTTTCATATGGATCATTATACATAGGTGGATTGGCAATAATAATTTGATCCACATATTTCAAATATCTATTTTCATTGAAATTGCGCACTTTAATTAAAATCTCTTTTATGGGTTTAATTCGATTTGAGAAGGTTCTATATAAAGCCTCCATGTTTTCATGCACATCATAAACACTGTAGATACCTGGAAAAAACTCTTTTATTTTCTTTAGCAGGGGCAGTAGATCCGTTTCATGAATTTGGACATATTTAATATCTGATCGCAATCTTAGAAAGTCAAAAACCCCTTTAATGAAAGTGTTTAAATCGGTGTTAATGCTGAAATTTTCATGGATAAGTGATCTATCAGATAGATTAACGCTAGAGCTAGATCTGGTAAAGTATAAAACACTAAAATCCGCATCCAAAAGTGATTTGATTTGTTTATGGTAAATCCTCTCATCATCGGGAAAATGATGGCAAGAAACGATGACTACCACTTGATCAGCCTTTTTAATCCATCTTTTTCGTCTTTGGTAATGGCAATCCCATACCAAAGTATCGGATATAATATAGAAATGAAAAGCTTTGGAGTTAAACCATCAATATCAAATTGAATTAATAATAGAAAAAAAATTGGATAAAAAACACCTCTCCAGTTATACGATATTGGGTACACTCTATGTGTTTTGAAATAAATTGCTAGACTCATGACAATAAATGCCAAAACTACAGCGTGGGCAGCGCCCATAAATCCAACCTGTGGTATTAAAATCACACTACACACTATCAAAGATAATGCTCCACTGATTCGAAAAAGTGGGACCCAGGTAGTGATTTCTTTAATATACACTCCCGGTAACTGTATTACATAGGTACCAAAAAAGAAATAGCCTACAAGGATAGTACTGACAACAGGCTCACAACCCCAAAACTCAGAACCTATCAATGTCTTACCGCCAATAGACATCCTCATTATGTGGGATATCCAAATACTGACAAGTAGCGTCACATAACCCATAATACCCAGAAACAGTGTCGTAATTTTTGAAAATTCGGTTTTTGCACCCATTTCCTTCCCACGTTTTAAAAAGTATGGAGTCCATCCCATATTAAACCCCATCACAACAGTAAGACCAAGCATGCCCATCTTTTTACCAGCAGAATAAAGACCCACATCTGCTGCCCCAAGGTAGAACTCCAAAAGATACCTATCTGACAATTCCATTATCATTGTAAATATTCCAGCTGGTAGGAAGGGCAATGCAAATTTGAATACCTTGACAAATATCTCTTCTTCAAAAAAATGTAATTCTATCCGCTTCAATATGATGGGTAGAGAAACAAAAAAAACAAAACTCGAGGCAATGATGTTTGCTTTGAAAACGCCCTCTATTCCTTGGCCCCAATAAACAACAAAAATGATATTCAAAAACATGGTCAAAAAAACATTTAAAAGACTGAAACCAATATATGGGCCCGCTTTCTCTTCTGATCTCAATATAAGAAGTGGAAGATTCCACATTGAATCAAAAAAGAGAATCACTGATAAATAAACCATCCAATCTGGTCTATCTACTCCAAGTACATACTCCGCTGTGTATTCTCTGGTCGCATAAAGTATGGATGTGAATAAAATACCGGTAATTAATTGAGAGCCAATGATAATCGTTATGTATTTATTCCGTTCTTGACCTGATTTTTGCACTGAATATTTCATCAGAGCAGTGTCCATTCCGTATCTATAGATGATCAATGCAAAACCCATAAACGCATAGGCCAATGACAGCGCTCCATATTCATCCTGTGTGAATGTATGAGTATATAATGGAAGTAATAAAAATGTGATCAACCTGGCCATAACATGGCCAATACCATAGATCATTGATTGTTTTCCTAGGTCCTTAATTGACATTGATAATTAGAGTATGAGTTCAATGGTATCGCGAAAGATACCACTTGCACCAAAGTTCTCTTTAAATCGACCAAGTCCCATATTTGGATTTTCATTGACCGTGAAGATCCCAAAATCATATATTTTAAAATTAGATTCTATTGCCCAATCAAAGATGGTATAGAAAAGTAGATTAACAGCTCTATATTCTTTATAGTTCTCATTGTGACTGATATAAAAAGCAAGAACAACATCTTCATTAACAATGAAATTCACTATGCCTGCGATCATTTCACCATCAATGAAGGCCGCAAATAAATTGCATCTATCGGGAAATAAATCATGTATCTTTTTCAATTCTTCTATGCTATGGGTCGGATCTACATTGTGACGAATCTTTAAGTTTTTCTCTAGGATACTATAAAATGATCTAAAATCATCAGATCTATGAATAACAACGCCTTTATTTTTTGCTTTTTTAATGGATCTTTGATGAGATGGTCGAAACTTAGCAACGGTTTGGTCTAAAGATCTTTCTAAGAATAAAATGCTGGTTATGTCTCTTTTCAAATAATTAAAGTTGTTTTTAAAAAAAGAAAAATCCATATAATTGGATAGACGACGTTGATATAGATTTGGGGGTAGAGCAATACGTATCCCCCCGAACTTTTCATCTTCTGCATAGGCGACGAGACATTTTACCAAGGCAAGAGAATCTGCTATTGACAGGTTTTCTGGAACCACAAATGAGCCAACAGAAGACCCAGGATGAGAAATAAGATATTTACGATCATCTATTATTTTTTCAGCAGCTGGAAATACTGAAAATAATTTTCCTTTTTTGTATATCATTAGACTATGGTCTACAAAGCGACCTCGTGGATGATAGTTCAAAAAAGAACGTAAATGAAAAAGAGTTCCATTATTACCAAGTGGAACAAAATCATCCCACAAACTCTGGTTTGATCTTGTATATCGATATATTTCAAACATTAGACTAATTATTTTATTGAACTCTTAATTGTTCCAATATATAAATTCCATATTAAAGATATTGGATGGTTCTTGAACTCAAATCTAATTTGATTATCTAATTTACGGGAGTAAAAATTGAATTCTGCTATTGAAAAAATATATGCTAGAGAGATTCTAGACTCTAGAGGGAATCCAACCATCGAGGTAGACGTACTCACTCGATCTGGGCATATTGGACGGGCAGCTGTACCATCGGGCGCATCTACTGGAGAATATGAGGCCATAGAATTACGTGATATGGATAATGATCGCTACTTCGGAAAAGGAGTGAGAAAAGCAGTAAATAATATTAACACCTTGATTGCAGAAGCGCTTGTCGGTTTTGATGCAAAAAAACAAACCGAAATTGACCATATGATGATTTCATTGGACGGAACTGATAACAAGTCCAACCTTGGAGCCAATGCTATCTTAGGCGTTTCAATGGCGGTCGCACATGCAAATGCTAAAGTATCCAAAAAATCTTTATATGAAATTTTTTCGAAGAACAATGAATTCCTACTTCCAATGCCCATGATGAATATTTTAAATGGTGGTAGCCATGCAAATAACTCTGTCGATATTCAAGAATTTATGATCGTACCTTTTGGTGCCAATACATTTTCTGAGGCTTTGCAAATGGGTACCGAGGTCTTTCATCACTTGAAATCAGTTTTAAATGTTAAAAAGATGACAACGGCCGTTGGAGACGAAGGCGGTTTTGCTCCTAATCTCAATTCGAATGAAGAGGCAATAGAGATCATTCTCGAATCAATATTAAAGGCTGGGTTAAAAACAGGAACAGATATATTTATCGCACTGGATGTTGCAGCAAGTGAATTATATGAAAATGGTCTATACAATCTTATTTCAGAGGAGAAAAAACTTGAAACTGATGGAATGGTCAATTATTTAAGTACACTTGTGAAAAATTATCCGATCATATCCATAGAAGACGGTTTGCACGAAGATGATTGGGATGGATGGAACAAACTTACATCTGAGATAGGTGCCAATGTGCAAATTGTCGGTGACGACCTAACGGTAACCAATATGAACAGACTACAACGTTCAATAGACGAGAAGAGCATGAATGCCATTTTAATCAAATTAAATCAAATTGGTACGGTCACAGAGACCATTCAAGCAATTGACCTAGCAAGGGATGCTGGATTCGGAGCAATTATCTCACATCGATCAGGTGAGACAGAAGATACCACTATTGCAGACCTTGCAGTTGGTATGGGCATGGGGCAGATAAAAACTGGATCAGCCTCTCGCACTGATCGAATATGTAAATACAATCAACTATTAAGGATTGAAGAAGAGTTGGGGGTTGATGCAAAACTGGCAAATAGATCTGTGTTGGGGCATATAAAATGAGCAAATATGGTTTTATGAAAAGGCCAGCTGAAAAAACCTCAACAAAAAGATATGTTGCTGATACACAAAAAAACTTTGTAAGAGGTGTTTTGTTGTTGATCATCACTGCGCTTCTAATAATATTTATTTTTGGTGACCACGGTGTTCTTCAATTATACAAACTAAAGAAAGAACGATCTGAGGTTCAAAGTTATATTTCACAATTAAGGAAAGATCGAGAGATACTTTTGTCAGAAAAAAATAAATTAGAAAATGATTTGAAATATATTGAAAAATTAGCTCGTGAAAGATATAGAATGGCAAAGCCAGGTGAAAAGGTATTTAAGGTCGTCCCTAAAAATGGAAATGATAAAAAATAATTAAATATTTATCTTGGTTTCGATATAGGTCTTGTCCTTCAAAAATGCATCTAAATAGATCTCGACCCGTCTATTCCTTGCACGAGCTTCTTGTTTATCTTCAAAATCAGTGATTAAGGTCACATCAACTACGGGACGAAATTCGCCATAGCCAAGAGCAGAAAAGTATTTTTCTGGCATACCAGCATGTTTATTCATTAATCGTACCAGGTTTAGGGACCTAGCGGAAGATAGCTCCCAATTACTGGGGTATTCTGCATGTTGAGGAAGTTTAGCATCATCTGTGTGTCCCTCGCATCGTATCTCTACATTAAGTTCTGCGTTGTGTTGATCAATTATGCCCAACAAGGCCTTATGTTCCTCTCTAGTATTTATATTCATAAGATCTGAATCTGCGATCAATTGACCAATCTGATGTACTACGCTATAATATGAAGGGTCTATATCTGCAGATGTAGACTGAAATAAATTACCCGTTATTGTTATTTTGATTCCCTTTGTCTCTCTATCAACGGCAATATTATCATACGATAGTCCTGTTGTCATCTCCTCATATGTTTCATCAAGCAGGTTTTCTATCAGGGTACTCAATCGTTTTTCTGCGTCACTTAGCATTACAAGTAATAGCACAAAAAAGGTTAGCAGAAGTGTTACAACATCGGCAAATGTAAGGGCCCACGCTGTAGACTTTGCTCGGCGCTCATCGAGACTCATTGACTGTCGTTGAGAACTATCCAATCTACTACCTACTCTGCTATCCTAATGATCTTTTGTGCATTCTAGTCTTTGTCATTATATCTATACTGTGAAGGAACAAATGTCATTAACTTCTCTCTGATCAACATTGGGTGCTCTCTTGCATGAATACTGATTATCCCCTCCACAACAATACTCTTTAACATTAGTTCGTTTTCAGATCTTCTTTTTAACTTTCCACCAATTGGGAGAAATATCATATTTGCAAAAAATACACCATAGAATGTTGTTATGAGAGCAAGGCCCATACCCGCCAATAATTCTGCAAATCTTTCTGCAACGCTAAAGCTGGCGGTGGCAGTATCGTCTCCAGCTGAAAAGTTATTCATCATTATGATCAGTCCAAGTACGGTTCCCAGCATACCAAAGGCCGGAGCATAGGATGCCATATATAAAAAGAGTTCTTGGCCCGCATGATGGCGACTGTGGATATTGTTCATTTCAAGGTTTAAAAAAGTACGGAGGCGCTTTGCATCCCTCTCATTGATAGCAAGCTCAATTCCGTTCTTAAAGAATCCTTCACGCATCTTTGCAAGATCTGCCTCTAGTGATAATAGGCCATCTTTTCTTGCCTTAGTTGCCTTTTGGACAATCTCATCTATGACACGACCATAATCATAATCCTCACCTTCGAATACATTCTTGACAATACTAAATGTATTGGTAACGGCCTTCATGGGTAGATTTACCATGGTCGCAGCAAATGTGCCACCAATAACGATCAATATAGAATTAAGATTGACAAACCAATATAACTCTCCGCCTCCTGTTATAATGCCAAGGACAATAATCCCTACACCGGTTAATAGGCCAATGAGGGTACCAAAATCAGTTTTACTTTCGTTGTTTTCCATGTTTTATTTGTATTGTTAATAAAAATTATAATAAGACAATTTATAGGATTAATCCTTTTTTTTATCTTTAGACAAAGAATGACTACCTTTATACAGTCGGTCTTGTTCCTCTTGGGTTAAACTATCAAACCCTTGATGGTTGATCTTGTCAAGTATTTGATTGATGTCACGCTCGACTAGAAATTGCTGAGATATTCTCTTCTCTTCTTTTTGAATTTTATACTCAAGCGTTTTCTTTCTTATTTGGAACAATAATCCGCCCCAGTTAATGGGGTTTTTTAACATAAAATAACCTATGATCATCCCAGATAAATGAGTTATGTGACTAATGGGACTCATATTTTCAAATGATGACATAAAGGCTATGAGCCCTATGCCCAGAACAAACCAAATTGATTTAACTGGTATAATACCATAAAGATATATGGTGCGGTTTGGATAGGTTAATCCATATCCTAATAGAACACCGTAGACAGCTCCACTCGCACCCACTACTGGAGTCATTGACTGAAGACCAAATAGCATTGTTACCAGTCCCGATCCCACACCTGTGATAAAATAAAACCTTAGAAATTGGCCCCTTCCCCAGAGTCGTTCTAACTCACTTCCAAACATCCACAAAACAAACATATTTATCAAAACATGCCACACCCCTCCATGAAAAAACATATATGTGAATGGTTGCCAGATCATTTTCTCTGACCAGACCAGTTTTGGAACTAATCCAAAAAGAGGAAAGAACAATGTTTCTGAACCTGAAAGTGTTTGCAAGATAAAGATACCAAAATTGATGGATATCAGAACCTTGATCGCATTTGTGAACAATGTGGGTTTATAAGAAAATTCACCAGGGTTTGATTGAAATTGATATTTCATTTTTCTATCAAATATACGTATTTCATACTAATTCCAATAGCTATCCAACCTCATTAAGATATTTGAATCATCATGATAGTATCTTTCTAGCAACCTGAAAGGATTTTACCTTACTAAGCCCCTCAAAATGATAGCAAAGCGATATCCAAAGATATTTGCTGATGGTCTTTCGATCCTCTTCAGTAATGGGATCAGTGGGAAGATCGTCCAACCTCTCGGCCAATAGACTCGCTAATATAAGTCGACTATTTGGACCATTGTCTAGGTCTGGAAGGTTTAGTCCAGGCAGGTCATTTTGTTCCAAGTTTGGTCTAAATCCAAGATGGGATAATAAAATACATTCATAAAACCAAAATAACAAATTGGGGTCTGATTCTTTTTCATTTATCGCACTTAAAACATCTTTTAACATTTTAAATAAATTCGGATGTGGGTCTTCAACAGACAGGGTCTTTTCTGTTAATTCCAGCATGGCCATGGACAAGGTGATCGATCGCAAATTACTCAAAATACTAGACCAATAGTTTATGAAAGAGACCTTTGATACGATCTGAAGTTCTCTGTTTGGTTTATAATTATAAATAAGATCAACGTGGCTTAGGGGTTCAAAAAAAGCTGCTTTAGGTTTTTTTTTACTTCTGGCTCCCTTGATAATTAAACTTATCTTGCCTTGATCTTTCGAAAAACATCGTGCTATCAATGAGGTGTCTCCATATGGAAATGATTTTAATACAATTGCAGACGTATGAACGATCATGGGGTTCGTCTTTTAATATGCTTTGGCAAAGATCACCTCATGTTTTGCTTCCTCACCTGTCTTTATACAAGTGAGACCCTGAGGGTTCTCATTGAATGGTATGCACCGGACGGTTGCCTTTGTCTCTTCCTTTATCTTCGCTTCAACCTTTGAATCTCCATTCCAACCACAACGAACGAATCCACCTTGTTTTATGACCTCTTTGAATTCAGTGTAATCTTGAACAGCATGGGTGTTCTCATCACGGAAATCGCGTGCCTGTCTTAATAGGTTCTCCTGAATATCCTCTAGAAGTTCTTGAATATTTTCTAACACACTATCTTTTGATATGAATAATTTTTCTTTACTGTCACGTCTTACCAAAACAACCTTTTCTTCTTTAATATCCCTGGGGCCCACTTCCATTCGTAGGGGGACACCCTTCATCTCCCATTCATTGAATTTGAAACCTGGAGAATTATTGGTCCAGTCCTCAAATATTCTTACACCAGAGGACCTTAATTCTTCTGTCATGGGGTTCAGATAGGTTTTTAATTGATTGGCCTGATCTTCATTTTTAGTGATTGGAATAATGACCACCTGAATTGGTGCAATTCTTGGTGGAAGTCGTAGCCCCTTATCATCTCCATGGGTTAAAATAACCGCACCTATCAAACGAGTGCTAACGCCCCAACTCGTGGCCCACACCAACTCTTCTTTGTTGTCCTTTGTTTGAAAGGTGACACCAAAGGCCTTTGCAAAATTTTGTCCTAGGTTGTGTGAGGTTCCCGCCTGGAGCGCCCGTTTGTCACCCATCATTGCCTCTATGCAGTAGGTCCTCTCTGCACCAGCAAATTTTTCTGAATCTGTTTTTAATCCTGTGTAGACCGGAACCGCCAGATGGTCTTCAGCCAGCTGCCTATATAGTTCCAATATGTCCAGTGTTTCCTTTTCTGCTTCTTCTGGTGTTGAGTGAGCGGTGTGGCCCTCTTGCCAAAGAAATTCGCTGGTACGAAGGAATAGCCTTGTTCGCATCTCCCATCTAACAACATTTGCCCATTGATTGATCAAAACCGGTAGGTCTCTGTATGACTGTATCCATTTTTTATACATGGACCAGATGACCGTTTCTGATGTTGGACGCACAATGATCTCTTCTTCCAGTTTTGATTCAGGATCAACTACCACACCCTTATCAGGGTCAGATTTTAATCTTGTGTGAGTAACAACAGCACATTCTTTTGCAAAGCCCTCAACATGCTCTGCCTCCTTGGCCAAGAAGGATTTCGGAATAAATAAAGGAAAGTATGCGTTGACATGTCCAGTCTCCTTGATCATCTTGTCAAATGTTTCCTTTATGTTTTCCCATAATTGAAAACCATATGGCTTGATAACCATGGTGCCTTTTACTGGGCCATGATCAGCAAGCCCCGCTCGGTTAACTACTTGAGTGTACCAAGCTGAGAAGTCATTTGATCGATCTGGTAGTCCTTTACTCATAAAATAATATACTGGAAGATTAGATTAAAAATTACCTGCCATGATCGGGTGTACCAAGTCAGAATTATTGTTAAATCTACACTTTGAATGAATTTCTATCATATACAGATTTTAGTATCAAAGAATAACACTCTGCTCCCAAATGATCAATAAAACCATCAAAGAATTACAGTTACTCAAACAAGTAAAACACAGAAGATCTCAAAATAAATTCCTTGCTGAAGGGAAACGGCTAATAGAGGCTGCGCTGGATTGGAGCTCTTCGATCGAATCAATATATTGTTCTGAAAGGTTCTACGCCAAAAACA
>CALCSS010000077.1 GCA_937893835.1 uncultured Fidelibacterota bacterium | reverse complement strand
TTCCTCTTTTTTCTTTTTTGAATTCTTGCCACCATTCTCTATCTCTTCGTTTTCTTGCTCAATTAACTCTCCCTGCATTGAACCAACCATCTCTATGGTGAACTCTGCAGGTGGATTCATATCTAGAGTGACCTCACTATCATCAGATGTCTCATCGATGGTTTCTCCAATATTTCCTGCTAGGTCTATATAATCTAATGAAATAGGTATAACGCCTTCTGAGTCCGACTCTGTAAAAACGTGATAAAATGTAAAAACCAGACTATCTTCTTTTATTAGTTTCGCCTCATTTGAATTGAGAAGTATTTTGATATCACGGATTGATTCAGATGATCTGAAATTGATGAAAACCGTATCATCCTTTATTGCCAAGGATGAATCAAATGGATTTGAAGTAAAAAGACCAATCTCCTCCAGCTCAGGCATTGTACCATCCTTTATAATAGGAAAACCATCAGTTGCGACAGTTATTGGAGCACCCGGATTACCTGCAAGATCGTTGTATGCAATCTCAAATTCAATGACTCCATCATCCGCCTCATCTGCAGGGAATACAAGCATCCAAGATTTGTCTATTCCAACAGATCCATCATAGGTCTCACCATTGATATTGAATATTGGCGCATTTATTGCTTCATTTGCATTGATCTGAAACGTGATTGAATCACCAGGCATTGATCTTTTAGGGTCAAGTTCATTTGATGAGGTTATCTCAAGTTTGACCAATTCTGGAATGATCTGATCAACAGTTAGAACACTGTCACTTACTGGAGCAATAATACTATTGCCAGCACGATCCCATAACTGAACAATGAATTGGACTTTCGCATTCTCTTGAAAACCAGCCATATTCTCGAAGGCATCTGCAGGGACTGAGACCTGTTTGACATCATCGATGTCACTTTCCTCAATAATATGTTTTTCACCCAGGTCACTGAATGAGCCACCATCATCAAAGTTAATACGGAGTTGAATTCTTCCTCCTATAAGCGTTTCATCATCCACAAGGGGGACACCCACAGTCACATGGGTAGAAAGGCTATTCCAATATCTTGGAACGATCTCTTGGGCAAAAAGCACCTTTGAGAGTATTAGAAATATTATAAAGTTTCTCATTCCCATTCTTTTAATTGTTCCTTGGCAATATTATGCTGGTCAATATCCTCTAATTTATTAGATTCTGATATCTCTTCTTCCAACAATGAACTTAACAAGGAAATTGCTTTTTGTGTCTGACCATTTTTATAAAGAGCACGAGCAAGATATACAGTTTGATTGGGAGTTGACTCGCCTGTTTCATATGCAATAGAAAGGTATTTTAGTGCTTCCTCATCACTCGGCCAAGATAATAAAAATGGAATATAGGGAGATTTGAAATGAACCGCTCCAAGCATGAAGTACCCTCCACCATCACTGTAGTTTTTATCAATATCAATGATCTTATTAGATAGCTTCCGCATGGTATTTGCAACTCCTTCCTTGGCTGCTGATAATATACCATATATCTCTGACCAACTACCCAGATTAACTAGATACCAATAATGTGCAGCAGCAGATCCAGGATAACGATCGATCAATCGTTCTCCTAAAAATTTTCCCTCATTAAAATTTTCTTTCTTTTCATCATCATTCTCAGCAATAAATTTCCCTTTATAATAGTAGCATTTAAGTAAATAGACCCCTGCCTCTAATTCGCCATCTGGGTTTTTCATGGCCTTAAGGAATTGGTCAATGGCCTGATCGATATATTCTTTATTTGCCCTTAGACCTTCCGACTCATTTGCTCTTTGGTCATAGAGAGTAATCCCTCTTTCAAAATGGGTAAGTTCAGCATAAATAGATGAAAAAAGAAAAAGAGCAACTACAAAAAAACTCTTCATAGAATCAATGCTAGAAATATTCGATATAGGTTATTTTGATCTCTCGCTTGAAATATTCAACCTTCTCATCATCGAAAAGAAGATTATTGAGATCTAACTCCAAGTGAAGTGATTCTACAAAAGACCAACGGAGTGCTGCATTTAGATAACCACCTCGGCTGATAGACATGGTCTCTGCCGTCATGTCATTCTCATTCAATGCACTGTTATATTCAAGTAAAATAGAGAACTCAGGATTCAATTCAAGATCTAATCCAAAAAATAGATTAATATCCTCATCACCATCGGTGGTTTCAAGGAAACTGTAATTCAATCCAGAATGGAGCCCCATATTGCCAATAGGAGATAACCAATTCTTTGACGCAGCAAGATAGATGCCAAGGGCCTTTGTGTCATAACGCTGAAGAGTATCATCAGAATAATAATGTCCCAAACCTTGTGTGTTCATGCCAAAGGCAACTCCAGGCAGAGACATATTCTCATCAATGATCAAATATTTTAATTTTGCCTCTGGTCGAGGGTACCAAATCAAACTATCATCGCCAATAAGATTAGGTGAACCGTAGGAAAGCCCAAATTGAAATCTATCTGTAAGTCCAACACTGAGACCTGTGATCAGGCCACCTTCATCCTGTATTCTCATATCCATGGAAAAGCTACCTCTGGTCAAGGTACCAGCAGTTGGAACAGTGATAAGATCTGTTGGTGGGGGATAATCTTGCCCTTGAACAATAAAAGATAGAACAGCAATGGTGAGAAT
>CALCSS010000076.1 GCA_937893835.1 uncultured Fidelibacterota bacterium | reverse complement strand
ACCATGCATAATATTTATTGATGAGATGGATGCCGTAGGTCGTCAAAGAGGTGCCGGAATAGGTGGCGGCCACGATGAGAGAGAGCAAACCTTAAATGCTCTGCTGGTAGAGATGGATGGATTTGACAATGCTCAAAATGTTATAGTGATAGCAGCCACGAATCGTCCAGATGTTTTAGATCCTGCATTGCTTAGGCCTGGAAGATTTGACAGACAGATCGTAGTTGATGTTCCAGATATCAGAGGTAGACTTGGAATCCTTAAGGTACATACAAAGAATGTTATTGTGAATCATAGAAAAGTGGATTTAGAATCTTTGGCAAAGGGCACCCCGGGTATGGTTGGTGCTGATATAGCAAATATAGTTAATGAAGCGGCGCTCTTGGCTGCCAGAAAAAGAAAGAGATCTATTGATATGGATGATTTCGAAGAGGCCAAGGATAAGGTTATGATGGGTGTGCAGCGTAAGAGTATGATATTAACTAATGAAGAGAAAGAGGTAACTGCCTACCATGAAGCAGGTCATGCCTTGGTTGCTGTACGGACAAAGGACGCTGACCCTGTACACAAGATCACTATAATTCCTAGAGGCCGTGCGTTAGGCGTAACTATGCAACTACCAATAGATGAGAAACATGGCTACACACGAAGTTATGTTGAAGGTCGTCTGGCAATTTTGATGGGTGGTAGAAGTGCTGAAATGCTAATATTTAATCAGATGACAACAGGTGCAGGGAATGATATAGAACAGGCAACTCAAATTGCTAGAAAAATGATTACTGAATGGGGTATGAGTGACCTCTTAGGTCCGATGACGTTTGGTAAGAAGAATGAAGAGATCTTCCTTGGCCGAGAAATTCAATCAAGTCGAGACTTCAGTGAGGTAACAGCTAGAATGATTGATGAAGAAATTTCAAGAGTAGTCAGAGATTCGCAAAGGCATGCTGATGAGATTCTTCGTAAAGATATAGATATCCTCCATAGGATGTCGCAAGAATTATTAAAATACGAGACAATTGATGCTATTGAT
>CALCSS010000075.1 GCA_937893835.1 uncultured Fidelibacterota bacterium | reverse complement strand
CTGACATGACCAAATCTACAAAAATTCACCCTATAATGTGATGAGAGCTATAAACAAAAAACCCCACGCGTGTGGGGAATAGACAACGACCTTATAGAAGTTTCATTAATTCTTATATGCCCTTAGGTCATCTATCGTGAAATTCTCATACTGTTCTGGGTTATCAACATTATGGGTCAAACTCCACTCGATTGATACGCCAGGAGACAGGGCATTACTGATGGTGGTGTTCTCGCCCCCAATAAGCAGCGTCATTCCCCCGTTCTCATAATAGAATTGGCATTCTATGTACCACGGTGGTCCAATGGTTATGCTGGAACTATTATTCGTAAGGAATCCGCTTACGATCAGACTATTATCGGTTACATTTTTCACGATATTGGAAAAAGTCACATGCTCTATAACATCAACATTGTCAGAACCCGTAAGTCCGCTGGCAGCATTATCGCAGCCAAATACGATCAGCATGACCAGGGTCGATATCAATGATCTAACGTACTGTCTCATGATCGAATATAAAAAATAATTAACAAATTTTTCAAAAGAATAAAAACCACTGATGATAAAAATGGTGGTCGATCTTGGGAATGGAGCAGATGGTCTTTATGTGGTGATGCGCCATCCACCATCAATGATTATCAAAGGTTTTTCATAGACTGGGTCTTGATCAATGGTGCCGATGATTCCACCCACCACACCACATAGGAATGGCGTCAGCATCAACACGGATATGTATGTTCGTTCAGTGTCCGTTATCTCTGTGTAACCATTATTCTCACGATCCTGTATCAGATAGATCGATCCGATGGTCAATATCTTGCTTAGGGAGAGGCCCTTCTTAAAGCCAATGGATGCAAATTTCATCGATCGCTCAAAATTAAAACCTTTCTTTGGAAGGTGTACCTTTTCTATCTCATCAAAAGAGTACAGCTTTGCCTCTCCATCATTTTTGAAGATGAATCTTGCCTTGCCATTTGCCTGGTCCAGTCCATCATAGGTTCCCTCCTTCCCATTGACCTTAAGCATTGAGCTTGGAGCGATCTTGATGTTCATCTTCCCCTTTGACAGGACCAATGATCCATCTTTATGGACCTGTCCATATGCAAGCCCAAGAATGAGGATCGGTGATAGGATGCTATTGGTCAAATGTAAGAGGTAGTGTTATTGGACAAATACCCTAAGGCTATCAACCTGATCCCTATAGTATCCATATATAACAACAGAGGTTCCCTTCATCTCTGGTGGAAGACCCACCAATGACTCACCGAAACCATTTTTTGTATATGTAAATGAATTGACAACTGGGTAGTCCTTTGTTCGTGTACCATCATTCCATGAGAATGAGTTTTTTGTCTTCCACTCAATACGCTCTGTCTTGTCCAATCCCGTGACACCTCTGACCTTAAAGAATAATTGGGTCTGGCCAGCGTTAATATTGTGGTAACCTGATCTGCCAACGAATATGGGGTAGTTCCTTTCATTGATAAGTTCCATGCGAAATACACTCTGATCGGCAAAAGCCACCCCGACCTCCAATATTGATCTGATGAGGTCATCATCATCAGGAAGTAGACCCGCATCCACAAGTCTGGGAGTCAATTCTCTGAGCTTGGGTTCCTTCTCAAACACCTGTTGAAATATGGGCAGTGCCTCATCCACATCACCTACACCAGCCAGCGTCACTGCGGACCAATATGGAAGCTCTGGATTCTCAGGATAGTATTTGGATGCCTTATCATACTCGATCATCGCCTCATCGATCTTATTGATCTCTAAATAATGGTCACCCTTGTTTGCATGCTCATATGCTCGGTTGATTCGAATGAGACGTCTTAATTCTTTGAGTGGAGTTGGATGATCTTCTATTCTAAGGTCTAGGATATTGTCCTGCCACTGGATGCCGGTGGGCTCTCCACTGACTATCAACATCGCCGCAGACTGCTTTCCTCTCAAGTCACCACCCTCTCTCTCAGCTGCCTCAAGTGCGGCCATCATACGATCTGCCAGATCACCCTTCGATCTCTCAAAAGCTCTTGCCATTGCAGGCCACACTGTTGCATTCTCCATTATGTTGGCCTGGACAGAGTAATTGTTCCCTATCTGGTGTCCCGCAGCGGCAATGCACTTGTCACCCGTATGGGCAGCTACATTGCCATTGGCATCGATCATTGCAACCTGTCGAAGGTCCTTGCCTTCGTCGTTACTTAGAAGCTCTGACAGGATCACGTGAGGAACCTTTCCATCCTCCATTCCCTTTAATCCCTCTGGGCCGTACTCCACCTTGACCAACGATTGAGTTGCGACTGCTCCCACACCTGCCTTTGCCCATGGTACGAGTGAACCGACTGAGAACCAGTGACTCTGCACCGCAACACCCAGCTGGCCCGTACTATCGTCGTAGGCCACAATGGAATAGGTATTGACCGGCCTTGATACGGAATGATCATTCGAAAATAATAGTCCGATGAATAACAGGATTGAGAGATTTCTTACCATATCTAAATATACTTATCAAAGAGTAAACAAAAAAATCCCACACTCTTGTTAATTCTCATTGCCTTATGATGATCATTGCTAGTGTTATTCCCGCGATGTTCGCTGCAATATCCTTCAAACTAAAGTAACCACTCTTACCTCTACTATCATTGAGTTCCTTTAGCAGTCCTGCACCTAAGCTCAATGTAGACGATATAGGTAATGATGCCTCTTCAGTATTATCTAATTTATTTACCAGAATATACTGACAGCCAAGTGAAATGAGGCAGCTGTATGAAAAATGCTGTGCCTTGTCTATTGCGATCCAGTCGTCTTTTACCTTAGACTGACTATTTACCATTTTCTGATCATTTGAGTTAGAGGATGCGGATGCCTTATTGTTATCTTCACTGTTAATTTCGCGTTCTTGGCATACTAAAACGCTAATAAATAATACAATGAGGAGTTTGTGTCTTTTAATGTTGCAACCTGATCAGATCTTGAAAATCAGGAGGAATAATAGGCAAGGATAGTGAGCAGGGTGAATAGGATGATCGGAGGAATCGGAAGATCATCATCAAAACCTCGTAGCTTACCTGATACAATGGTGAGGATTACAACGATGAATCCAGAGCCCATTGAAAAAAGCAGTCTACTAGCATGCTCAGGGGGTAGATCACGACAATATAATGCTATCGTACCAATTGCTATTCCAAATCCACCTAATACGACTCGAAACAATGCCGATATTCCAACAGCATTCTCTGGTAGTTGCCCCATGATCTTTTCGTTTACCAACTTTGGAACAGCATTGAAAATTATGCCCACAAGTATTAAAACAGATCCAATGATTGTTAATGCCAGATTGGTTTCCATACTACCTCCTTATCCTAAAATAATTCTATTAGTTTCAAATTTCACAAATCTAAACATGAATGATCAAATTGTAACCCCTTGAAATATAAAAGAGATTTTTCAACCTTGATAAGTTTACGTTAATGTAATTGATGATAAAAACTCCCCAATCACTGCAACTAATAGAACACAGCCTGCAGCAGCAATTGTTCCGGTCTGTACTAGGCTATATTGGCTATCTTTTTTCTTAATTTTGTATCCATTCTGACTCTTATAGTTTTCTACTATTGGGTCGTGCTTGGATTTGAAAACCTCGTGCTCATTTTCGGGTAGACCGGCCAAGTAATTTTTCATTTTTTTATCAAAATAAGTTTTCTGATTGTATCTATCATATATTTTGGGAAATATAAATGGATACGCCAGGATCAATGGTGGCGACAGATTAAACAATATGGGAACAACAGGCATGGTCACGGCATAATTTGTCACCAATCTTCGAAAAGAACTCATATGAAACTGATGCCTTTCTATAGAACGATATGCGGCCAACTCCCCCAATTGCTCAGAAAAGATAACTGAGCGCTCATCAATTCCAATATCAGACCCAGAGGTTTCCTCTAAAAATGAATCTCGCTCAGTGGCCATGGTGAAATTGTTTGATGGTGAGTCTATTATACTTGGTTTCTTATGGTGAACAGATGAATTAATTATTCTTGAAGCTATATCTCTGACCTCATTGTCAGATGCTCTCACATATTTTACACCATTGATCACATAGGAAGATTCCTCATCTGAGTTATTTAGAGTCACTTGGCCATCCTTAACTAGAGTCATTGATCCTTGTTTCAATAAACTAACCATGTTGATCTGTACTGACTGAACCACTTCCTCACCTTCAGGAATGAAGTATACTTTTTCTAATTCAAACCGATCAAATCTGCCGCGATACTCTTGATCATTTTTCAAGGTCAATAGGTCCTGGCAAAAGATCGATCCGCTGAGAAGGAGTAATGTGATTTGCTTAATCATTAGTAGCCAAGAATAAAG
>CALCSS010000074.1 GCA_937893835.1 uncultured Fidelibacterota bacterium | reverse complement strand
GGATCAGTCTCGAATGACCAAGAAGATCTATATGGTTGGATCTATGGATGTGATGTTTGTCAGGAGGTCTGTCCATGGAATCAAAAGTTCTCTATGGTGACAAACAGAGAAGAATTTCAAACTCGTAAGGAAATATCACAATTTGAAAATATAGACTGGGATGAACTGGATGAAGACGGTTTTCGTAAACTATTCAAAGGTTCAGCAGTTAAGAGAACAAAATATGCGGGATTAAAAAGAAACATAGAACAAAAAAGTAGACCTAAATGATTAGAACGGGACATTTATGGTCTCGTTCAACTTGTTGCTATTCAATTGATATCTTAGATCAAAATCCATAGTGTTCATTAACGTTCTTTTATTGTTATGATGCCGCTGTGTACTTCCAAATTTATGGGAATAGTACCATCCTTTATTTTTCTTGTACCCATCACTTTATCTTGGAATATTGATACATTCAATGGCATTTCAGAATTAATGTCCTTGACCGAAGATGATTGATGTATCGTACTATTGATATTGCCAGGCAATCCCTTTGGAATATCTATTGTTATGTCACCTGAGTGTGTCTCTAAGTGAATGCCAAGGTCATCAATTGAAGAATCATATAATAGTTCTAGAAAGATATTGCCATTAGAATTCAAACTCTCTACTCTTCCAGCGACATTTAGCATCTTGATATCACCGATTGATGCTTCACATTTCAATGGACCGTTAGATCCATCGATCATTATAGATCCACCGTTTGATTGAACATCTAGGTTCCCATTGGCATTCTTTATATTTATCCCTTGCCCTGAATTCTTGATATTGATCTGCCCACTTATGTTGTTACATTCAATTGACCCGCCTGATGCATGGCAACTGATCTCTGTTCCTGTTACATCCAAAAGGTTAATGGACCCGCCACTTGTTTGAGACTCTATTTTACCGCTAAGGTCCTCCATATTAATATTTCCCCCTATTGAAGAAGAAGATAGGTCACCCTTTGATCTTGATATTTTTATGTTGCCACCAAATGAATGCCCTCTTAAAACCCCATCTAACATCTTTATGTCAATATCTCCACCATTGGTCTTCGTATCCATTCGTCCTCTATGATCTTCGATGCGAATATCTCCACCTAGCGTTTCCAATATTGATTCTCCTTCAATACCGTTTACGTCAATGTCTCCACCAAGGAGATCAAACTTTAAATTCACATTCTTTGGCATTTCTATTTCAATAAGATTCTCGATGTATATATTATTTGATTTTTTATGCTCACCAAGAATTTGAATTATTTCTTGATCTTCTAAATTATTAACAATGGTCCTTGAAAATTTATGTGCTTTTTTGACCTCTTCTTTAGTTATGCCGAACGTGATATTTGTTATGGTGATCTTCGCTCCAGAGCCTTCATGGCCCACGACATTCACATTGCCTGAGATGTTATTTATTTCTATGGTATAAGACCCATTATCAGGTAATTCATCAAACCGGTATGTCTGCACGATCCTTGTTGATGATCGACCATCATATTTTATGATATCAGCTTGCTCTTGAGCATTGAGGTCTTGTGCAAGATAAAATATGAGTGAAATAAATATTTTTATTGAGACCATTACTTTTATTGGGTATTCAGGCCCCAATCATAAAAAAAAAAGCTCCCATAAAGGAGCTTTTTTATTAGCTATATGAAAAATTACAAGTTAGTCTCAGATACAGTTTTTTTAACAGCAACTAATGTATTATTTAATTCGTTTTTCTCATCATCAGTCAATGTGAACTCAAGTATCTTTTCAACACCATTTGATCCAATCACAGTTGGAACTCCAATAAAATAACCATCAATTCCAAATTCACCTTCACACAGGGAGGCACATGGTATGACACGTTTTTTATCTCTGATGTATGATTCAGCCATCTCTATTGCAGATTGAGCTGGAGCATAAAAAGCGGAACCGTTTCCAAATAGTTTTACGATCTCGCCGCCAGCAACTCGTGTTCTGTCTTCTATCTCCTTAAGCCTCTCAGGCTTAATTAGGTCGGTAACAGGCACACCTCCGACAGTTGCGAGCCTGGATATTGGCACCATGGTATCACCATGGCCGCCTAAGACCATACACGTAACGTCCTGTACAGAAAAACCAGTTTCCATTGCTATAAAAGTACGAAAGCGTGCACTATCTAAAGCACCTGCCATTCCAACAACTTGGTTCTTTGGGAAACCCGATACTTTATGGAAGGCGTAGACCATTGCATCCAGTGGATTTGAGATCACGATCACAAATGCATTTGGCGCTTGTTCCTTGACGTTGTTTGCAACATCTCTCATGATCCCTAGATTAATACCAAGCAGGTCTTCGCGGTCCATACCAGGCTTTCTAGGTATTCCTGCAGTGATGATGAAGACATCCGTACCTTTTGTATCATTCCAATCAGATGTTCCAGTAATATTTGAGTCATATCCATCATGAGGACGAAGTTGCATAAGGTCGAGCGCTTTTCCTTTTACCATACCCTCAGAATTGGGAATGTCAAAGATGACCACATCACCTAACTCCTTCTGGGCGGCAATTAATGCGAGATTGCCCCCGATTTGGCCTCCACCAATCAATGTGATCTTTTTTCTTCCCATTATATCTTTTATCTAGTTAATGAAAAACCGTTAGTTGATGGTTTTAATTAATCAGTAGCGACAGTAACGATTTTACGATCTCGCCCTTTTCTTGCAAAACGGACGATCCCATCTGCAGTAGCAAAAAGTGAGTCATCATTGGCACGCTTAACATTCATCCCTGGATGAATCTTTGTTCCGCGCTGTTTTAGAATAATGGTGCCTGCCAATACCGATTGACCGTCAGCTACCTTGAGCCCAAGATAACTAGGGTTTGAATCACGACCATTCCTAGAACTTCCTTGTCCTTTCTTATGAGCCATATCCTATTCCTCCTCTTGCGCTGATTTTTCTACAACGGGTTCAGTATTTTTTGAAGCAGTTTTTGCTTTCTTTGTATTAGATGAAATGATCTTTTGAAATTCAAGTTCTGTATACCACTGACGATGTCCATTCTTCCTCTGATACCCTTTTCGTCTTTTCTTCTTATAGACAAGTATCTTTTTATCACGACCATGATTCAATATGGTTGCAGTGACAGAGGCGCCAGAGACAGTAGGGTCTCCTACATGAGTATTTGTACCATCATTTACAAGGAGAACATTATCAAATTCTAAGGCTGACCCCTCTTCACCAATCTGTTTAGGGACACGAACCTTTGACCCTTCAGTGGCCTTAAATT
>CALCSS010000073.1 GCA_937893835.1 uncultured Fidelibacterota bacterium | reverse complement strand
TGCGGAGGCACTGGTCAAGTCTGGTGCAGCTCAAATTCTATTTGAAAAGTCATTGACACCAAAGGTCCTAATGCATGCAATAATGAATTTGATTCATAATAAGGAAAAATTAAATAACATGGGCCTTGCGTCTAAGGAACTAGGTAGACCAAATGCCACAACCGAAATAGTAGATCATATCTTAGGAAAGGCACAATGACATTTAGAAAGATAAAAAATGTGTTCTTTGTTGGAATCGGTGGAATTGGCATGAGCGGGATAGCTGAACTGCTCATGAACTTAGGTTTTACGATCTCAGGATCAGATATGAATGCAAATGAGAATGTAAAGAGACTTAAAGAAATGGGTGTAAAAATAAAAATAGGCCATGACCCCAGTAATTTGCCAAAAGATATCGATGTCTTAGTCTATTCGAGTGCCGTACCTATTGAGAACATTGAAATAGTACGCGCACGTCAAAAGAGTATACCCATTATTCGTAGGGCTGAGATGTTGGGAGAATTGATCTCTGTGAAAGAAACAAGCATCGCAGTCGGTGGAACACACGGCAAGACCACAACATCATCTATGGTCGGAACTATTCTATCCTATGCTAAAATGGATCCCACCCTAGTGGTTGGAGGTCTTGTACATAATTTAGACTCTAACTCTAAATTAGGCACCGGCGATATTATAGTTGTAGAGGCAGATGAATTTGATAGAAGTTTTCTCGCGTTAAAACCAACCATTTCAATCGTCACAAATATAGAGCTGGAGCATACGGACTGCTACGAGGATTTGAACGATCTCCAGGAATCATTTATCAAATTCTGTAGGTCTGTTCCATTCTACGGTGCAATCATTGCCTGTGCAGACTCACCTGCAGTCCAAGAGATAATTACAAGAATTGAGAGGCCCATGATCACCTATGGACGGTCAAGGGATGCGGCCTATCGAGCGAAAAACCTACGATTTAATGAGAATAAATCCACATACTCTGTTTTTCGCGCGGAGGAATGCCTGGGAGATATTGAGTTAAATGTTCCTGGAGAACATAATATACTAAACTCCTTGGCAGCCGTTGTTTTAGGTTTGGAAATGGGCCTCTCTTTTGAGATCATCAGAAAAGGTATCCATTCGTACAAGGGTGTCAGAAGGCGTTTTGATATCAAAGGTAGTTTTAATGACATATTGATCGTGGATGATTATGCTCACCATCCAACAGAGGTTGAGGCAACATTGGAATCTGCGAGGTCTGGATGGGACAGAAGAATCATTGCTGTTTTTCAGCCACATCTCTTTACTAGAACAAGAGATTTTTTTAGAGAATTTGCAAAGGCTCTACAAATTGCAGACATTGTATTGATAACAGACATATATCCAGCCCGTGAAAAACCAATAGCTGGCGTCACCTCAAAACTAATCTATGATCAACTATCAAATATGATGGAAGATCGTTGCCAGCTCGTTCCAGATCTTGATGACCTTATAGAAACATTAGATGATATTGCCCAACCCGGTGATATGTTGATCACTATGGGGGCTGGTAGTATCTGGAGATATAATGATTCATATGTCAATCACCTTCAATCTATGACCAACGGAGTAGAAGGTTGAACCATATGAAAGAATTGAGATCAATTGTCAAGGGCACCTTGCTTGAAAATGAGCCAATGTCTAAGCATACATCCTACGGGATTGGTGGCCCAGCATTTGCATACATCACTCCAAGAGATAGAGATGATCTATCTGAAATATTAAAATTCTCTGCTAAATATGACATACCTGTTCATTTTATTGGATCGGGCTCCAACCTGCTTGTTGCAGATGATGGAATAAAAGGCATTGTTCTTAGTCCCGCAAAATCATTAACAAAACTAGAGATAGATCACAATTCAATTATTGCTGAATCTGGAGTCATGCTTGGAAAACTAGTCAAAGAATCCATAAAAAGGAATTTGACCGGTTTGGAGAGTCTCATTGGTGTACCTGGAACACTTGGAGGTGCGCTAGTGATGAATGCAGGTGCATTTGGTGGCGAAATATCAAATTATTTGATCAGTGTGGATGTAATGACCTCAAGAGGAAAAATAAGATCATATAAGTCAAGTGAGATAGCCTTCTCATATCGCTTCTCGTCATTTAAAACCGATGAGTTCATATTGCTTGCAAGGTTTGAATTAAAAATCGAAGATCCTGAGGTCATTAGCAATAAAAGAAAGAAGGCTAGCTCTGGATGCAAAACAAAT
>CALCSS010000072.1 GCA_937893835.1 uncultured Fidelibacterota bacterium | reverse complement strand
GGAGCTGACGATCTCCTCTCCAGACGGATTCGTGTTTGATCCAGGAGATTACCTGTACATCAACTGCAGGGAGATATCATCAACCGAGTGGTATCCCTTCAACATTATTAGTGAGACCGAAGAGGGAGACCTTGTCCTTCACGTTAAGTCAAACAATTATTGGTCAGACAGACTATACGATTCCACGCTGGACATGGTTGGAAAGGATAATACCTTGGACTGGTCCATTAGGGTAGATGGCCCGTACGGTTCATCAAGCCAGGACATCCTAGACACCGAGCATGCGATATTGGTCGGTGCTGGTCATGGGATATCCAGGATCGCGCCGATCCTTCAGGATATTGTGATAAGACAGAGGGACGAGAACTACACTGGTAAATTGAAAAAGATCGATCTCTATTGGTTGATCGAGGATAGGACCTACTTCGAGTGGTTCACCAAGATGTTGAAAGAGATGGAGGAGGGTGGAGCACCAAGTTTCTTTAACTATCATATTTATTTCTTGGAGAGGTCACCTGAAGAGATATCTAGAAGAATGATGTACATATCAACGGATGTCATGGACAATGAGACAAACATATCCATGGTCGATAATCTATGGCAAAGGTCAAGGTTTGGAATACCGGATTGGAAGGAGGAGATAGGTCTATTGGACTCGGATGATCAAAAGCTTGATCGCAAGGTCTTCTACAGTGGACCATCCCGATTCGTAAGATCATTGCAAAGAGAGTGTACTAAAATAGGTATCAACTTCAACCGCGGATCATTTTAGCTCTCGATCATTTTCAAATGGAGGAGCACTAGTGCTCCTCCATTACATCTATTGTCTCAGTTGATCTTTATCTGTCTTGCCTTTGGCTCCGCGATCTCGGCCTTTGGTAGTTCAATGGTCAGGATCCCGTCATTGAAATTTGCCGTTATCTTCTTTTCATTGACCGACTCAGGTAGATTGAAGGATCGAACAAATGTCCCATGTGATCTTTCTCTATAGTGATAGCGATCAGAATCTTGATCAGTATCATGGGACCTATCACCAGATATGGAAAGTACATCCTCTGAGATGTTCACGTTGATATCCTTCTTGGTCAGGCCCGGTATGTCAGCAGTTATGATATAGGAGTCATCCTTCTCCATCACATCCACCGCCGGGGACCAGTTCGTTCTTTCTCTGGCGGGGAAGCCCCAATCACTGTTAAAGACCGAGTCTATCATATTGTCCATGTCATTGAACATGCTAACTGGCCTAGGTGTCCATTTTATTAGTGTCATTTTTTACTCCTTTAGTAAGGTTGATTAAATTTCTATTCTTCTTAAGCAATTCCAATGCCAGTCCAATCGAGTGGTACATTTTTTCATATTTAACGCAATAATGGCATACATGGCCAGTCTATACGTTTTAGTTTATGCCAAATTGGCACTTATTATATTTTCAAAGGAACATGGTATTTAACAATAATGGATCTGTACCATTGAATAATGGCGTGATAAATAATTAATTTAGTGGGAGTGAAACATTCATTATAGATTATTCTTTTATCCATAAACTCCAGAGTGAGGACATATGAAACTAAATATTGAAATAAAGGATCTATTGAGCGCCATCGATGTGCCTGCACAATGGGCAGGGATCAGGGAGGTATACGAGGCTCAGACACCAAGAATGATCCGTGATGGCGTTCCAGTCGCCAATGCAAGATCAGCGACCCATGGTGTCATGGTCGAGGTATTGGTCGATGGTCAGTTCGGGTATTATGGT
>CALCSS010000071.1 GCA_937893835.1 uncultured Fidelibacterota bacterium | reverse complement strand
CCATTACTAAGCCATATAAAATTTTCATCAGAGACGACCTCACTAGGTTCAATGATCGACAGGTCGCCATTTGAATAGATAATTCCTGATGTGGTATCTATGATCGTTGAATCACCTGAATCATATGTCCGCCTAAAATACATAACTATTTTGGGATCCCTTTCACCAGTTGTGGCTTCCTCACTGAAGAGTTCTATGAAATTTGAATCGCTATTCACGAATTGCATAGCGAATGACCTCACAAGATCAGGCTTGGACCAGACGAGGTTGGAGTCAAGAGTATCTGACAAAACAGTTAATAAAGTGTCAATGTTCCACACCAATTCAGTAAAAAGATAATCGCCATATGTCTCACTACTGGTATCAGATTCATCACTATTGGTTCTTAGATATGGTCGCCCCAGATCGTGCCATTCCGAATTTGAGAAACCTGAAAAATCAAGATAGGTACTTGAATTTTCATCAAACTGAGAGTCTGGATGAAAAAATAGATTTGGAGTAGAACTTGTAGCTAATAAACTGTCCTTCGAATAGACTATGAAACGAAGACTATCCACCACAATGGTGGAGTCAAAAGGGAAACTCCAATAAAGTGAATTAGGAATTTCAATAAAGGAGACTGGGATGTCTAAACCATTTTTATTCCCTAGATACAATCTCTCATTCGTGCCAAGATTAGGGGCTACATTGTAGTTCTGAGTATTTATATCATATATGGTGAGTGTATTAATGACCAACCCGCTATGGTCAAGATCAGAGGTCAAAGGGTCTTCTGAACAATTATAGACAATGAAGATTAGAGGTAATAGATTGAGAATTCTCAGAATTGGAATACGTATTTTCATAATAAAATGATTATACGAAGACTCAATCAGAAAGTTTCTTAAATACTTGATCCATTTCATCTGCAATTATTTGGTAATCAGGTTCTTCATCATCTGACCATTTTATCACAGATACTTTTTTCTTATTTGCTGCAATGCCCGGTTGTTTTAATAATTTTTTTGAAATGGCATCCGATGGTTTATCAAAGACAATGATCGAGTCAGCTTGGAAGGCACCAACATCAAAGACATTGAGAGTGTTCCCCTTTAACGATTTATCAATCGGGACCTCAGCCAATTCTAGATCTTTCCTTGATATATCAGCATACTCATTCAGGTCATGAACCACCATCACGGTCTTTATATTTTTATAGAACTCATTTATTCCCTCAAAATGCTTTTTGAACATTCCTGGAACCAAAGCACTTTGCCAACCATTACAGATAAAGATATCTGGTGACCAAAACAGGTGTGGCAGTGTGCTTAAGACAGCCTTGGAAAAATAAGCATAGCGTTCACCATTATCAGCTAATATTCGACCATTTTTCGATTTATACACCAAATTAGATAAAGGCTGAAACCAATGATCATCCTCAAGGAAATATACCTGCACTCTTGTCTTTGGTATGAATGCACTCTTGGCACTGGCAACTTGATTTTGGCCATTGAATTCAAAGGGGATCTCTCTCAATCTGATCACCTCTCTTAGGATATATTTTCTTTCACTTACATAGCCATACTTTGGTATGACCGTTCTTATATCATGTCCCTTTCCTTGCAGAGCAAGAGGCACCTTAGTTGAGAATTCAGCTAATGACGTGACATTGGCGAACGGAATGATCTCTGTGGTCAAATAATATAGTTTTTTAGGCATTAAGAGGTTTTATATAGGTTAATTAACAGATAATTGCTTTAGAGCTTCTTTGGCTTTTGGATAGTATTCACTTCCTGGAAAATAATCAACTAGTCGTTGAAATTCTTCTCTTGCTTTTTGAACATTGCCTATGCTTTGATAAGAGAGGCCAATTTTCAATTGTGCATCATCATCCTTATCTGTACCAGCATAGGTGAACACCTTTCCAAACTCAATGATCGCTCTTTTAAAATCTTTTTGGGAATAAAAACACTCAGCAAGCCAATACTGGCTATTGTCAGCCAAGTCATTTGTGGCATCAGACGAGACCAAGGTCTCGAAACCGGATATAGCTTCTGAAAAATTCTGATTTTGGAAATGACCAAGGCTAGACATATATGTTTTTTTGTATTCAGCGGAGTTGAACCTAGGCTCTGATGATATAGGCTCTCCAGATTTGAGCTTTGCCATTTCATTATAACTATTTGTCAAGGTCACTATCTTATTTTCAACCAGTACTAGTTTATTGAAAATTTCCAAGGCAGTACTATCCATATATTTTGCCTGATTGTCCAAATTGGCAATTTTATTACTGAGTGTATTGATTCTTTTTAATATGACCAAAGTAATTGAATCCTGCTGTGCTTTACTTTTCACCGCTTGTTTGAATGCAGACATTAATTCTGGTAAGAGGATTTGGTTATCCAATTCAAGAGAGTCGACCATGACTCTCACTCGGTCTATCTTCGCATTTAATCTTTTTAACTCCCTCTTTGGATCCTTGCTTTGTCCAAGTGTAATGGATGACATGACCATTAATGGTAAAATTGATATAATAAGGTATTTGAATCGATTTGACATTTAATTAGCTCTTTTTTTTCGGCAAAATCGGTACTGAACTTACCGTTTACTCTAGTTCCATCAAATAAATTTATCAGTCAGCATAATTCACGCTGAGATTTATAACAAGTCCGACCATCAGATAACTAGAAATTAAAAATGATCCTCCTGCAGAGATAAAGGGAAAGGGGAGTCCCTTAACAGGTATAAGTCCTACGGTCATTGCAGTATTCACAAACACATGCGCAAGAAGGATCGATCCAATTCCAATTAAAGCGAGACTAGAGAATCTATCCTTTGATAAGAATGCTCTTTTCAAAATTCGAGTAATAAGATATCCAACCACTAACAAAACTATCGCTATCATCACAAAACCCATCTCTTCACCAATAACTGATAAGATAAAATCTGATTCTTGCACAGGAAGAAATTTTAAATGAGTTTGAGTTCCTGCACCCCAACCCTTGCCGAGTACACCTCCAGAGCCAATTGCGGTCTTGCTTTGAATAACTTGATATGCAACACCTAGTGGATCCTTTTCTGGATTTAAGAATGAGATTATCCTACTCTGTTGGTATGGAGTAAGAGAATTCCATGCAAATGGAGATATAAGACCAAGAAAAATATTTCCAAAAAAGAATATTACTGACATCGCGAGAGTCTGCCTGGCCCCTATGATCACTGCTCCCAAGACAAATGCCCAAATGGTAAACGAAAGGGTTTGAAAAGCAGTCAACATGCTAAATATTGGAGCAAGAAGTAGAAAAAGATAAAAAGGTCTGGCTCCAGACCAATATAGCATAGGTAAAACTGGTACAAGCATTACAATGGCAGTACCTAGATCAGGTTGTTTCATCACAATAAGTGAAGGAATAAGCACAAATCCTATTGGAATGATTATTGAACTAAATTTTTTCATCTGGATCGTATGATCTGAAAGGTATCTTGCAAGTGCTATGGTAGTAAAGACTTTCGCAAATTCACTTGGTTGGATCTTAAATGGTAAGCCTAAGTTCAACCAACGAAATGTATTAGCGTGCAATGAACCAAAGAATGGTAACAAAACAATTACTATTCCAATAAAGTATAGTGGATAAGAATATTTATGTATTGTATATCTTGGAATGATCACAATGAACAATGACAAGCATATTGCAGGAATTAAAACTAGAAGCTGTTTATTGAATGGATTAGCAAGAAACCCGCCCTCTTGATGCTGTGAGATACTATTCAATACGATCAGCCCTATGCATGACAAAAAAACGACAGAGCCAATAATACTAAATGGTAGCTCTTTGTACTGAGTAGATCTAGTACCTATCATTTCATAGATATTGAATTTGTGTTTTTCAGATCAAATAAAATATTATTAAATACCTTTTTTGCTATTGGGGCTGCAACTGCACCACCAGAGCCAGCATTTTCTAATAAAATTACAGTGGAAAATTTTTGACCTTCATAATTCATCCAACCAATAAACCATGCATGATCATCACCATGAGGGTTTTCAGCAGTGCCAGTTTTACCAAAAACGTCAACACCACCAACAAGAGGGTCTGCATTCTTTCCTGTACCATTTGCATGCATCACAACTTGTTTCATATCAAAAACAATTCTATCCCAAACTTCTGAATCTAAAGTTAGATCTTTACTATCATTTTTTTGGTTTGGAAATACAAGATATGGACCATTCGCTTCACCTCTAGTAGCCAATATATTGATATAATTGAATACCTGTATGGGAGTGACCAATATCTCTCCCTGTCCAATACAAAAATTCAATAAAGCTCCTTTACTCCAACCAGAACGTCCATAACGTTCATTCATATATTTTGTAGTTGGAATAGTGCCCTTGTATTCTCGTTCAATATCAATACCTGTAACATCCCCAAAGCCAAACAATCTAAAGTAATTCGCCAGTTTATCTAGTGCATAATACTGAATTGTCTTATAAAAATAAATGTCACAGGATTGCGTTATTGCTGAAGTAAGATCAACATTACCATGTCCATGGATATACCAACAACCAAAGACTCTATCGCCATATTGATATGACCCATCGCATTTCAATAAGGCATGGGGGTCAAAATCTTGATTATCTAGCAGTATGGCCTCGGTTATCATCTTCACAATTGATCCTGGTGGATATAGGCCTTGATTGAATCTATTTACAAGCGGTTTATTTGGGTCATACAGTACATTATTCCAATCTTGTTCACGAATTCGACCAGTAAAAAGATCTGGTGAAAAATCCGGTTTACTGACCACTCCAAGGATCTCACCTGTTTCAGGAATACCAACTATTACCACCCCTCTCTTCCCATCCATTAGATTCTCTAGAGAATATTGAATATTAATATCTATTGTGGTAATAATATTCTTGCCAGGTTCTGGGTCTAGTGGTGGGAAATCATCAACATATCCAACTTCCCTTCCAAAGGCATCCACCTGATAAAATTGTATTCCATGGGAACCTCTCAAATACTGTTCATAACTCTTTTCCAGACCACTCCATCCAATAATATCACCAAATTCATAATCTGCAGGATTGTTTAAAGACTGACGGATATCTTTATCAACCTCCTTTACATAGCCTAGAATATGAGATGCCCTTACTTTAGAAGGAAAATATCTTTCTGGAAATTGTTGGTAATACACCCCTTCAAGATTTAAAATATTTTCTTCCAATCTTGAGATTTGACTGAATGTCAAATCTTTTGCCAATCTTGCTGGAATAAATCTTCCACGATAATACTTTTTATAATTTTTCAGTAAGCTACTTGGTTTTACCCCTAGAGTTTTTGATATGAGTGCAAAAGTCTCCTCTTTATTGGGTAATTCTCCAGGTACAGCATTAAGAATATATGTTGGTAAGTTATCTACTAGTATTTGTCCATTTCTGTCAAGGATCAATCCTCTAGGAGCTGATGTAGTGACCTTTCTAATCCTATTTGTATTGGCTTTTTTTGAATATTGATCATAGTCAAGTATTTGCAACTGAAAAAAACGTGCAATTAAAATGAAGATCAAACAAATTGTTATTCCAACAGCCAGAAAGTATTGTCGGACAGAGGCAATATTATCTGCTTTTAACATCGTTCAATTTGCTTATAGGATAAATAAACTGCAAAATACCAACAAATGATATGGAATAAATAGCTGTTCCAAACCATTTTCCCCAAAATATTTGTCTATCTATTTCCCATAGGTCTTGATATTGGACACTACAATAGATAAAGAATTGAAAGAATAGTATGGCAATCCATGAAAGAGAAAAATAAAATGGATTGAGCCTAGATCTATAATGATATAGTCCACCTGCTAAATACCCTGTGATCGTATACGATAACGGGGATAATCCAAAAAAGGTCCCGCTACCTGATAGGTCTACAAGCAAGCCAAATAAAAAACCAGCACCAATCCCCATTGTTCGTCCATAAACCAAACTCCAGTACAATATTAAAATGACACAAAAATCAGGCCTAACTGTATTGATTGAAAGAAAATCGCTAAATATGATTTGTAGTAGCCAAACAGAGGCAGCTAGGGGAATCAGTTTAATCCACTTCATTTATTTTCTCTATAATAACAAATACATACTGAAATGCACTCATATCATTTGGAAGTGTAACATTGACCACCTTCTGGAAACTGCTTCTATCTTCATATACACCTTCAACAGTGCCTACAGGTAGACCAGGAGGATAAATATCACTAAAGCCTGAAGTGACAACTTTATCTCCAATATTGATCAAAACATTTTTTTGAACTTCCCGGATTTGCGCAGTGCTACCCCTCAAAATTCGCATAATACCTGTTGCCCCACTAGGAAGTATCCTAACACTTAAACGAAAGTTTGTATCTGTAATAAGTTGAACAATAGACGCTTTATCTCCTGATTCAATGGTCTTTCCAATGATTCCTTTTGGTGTGAGAACAGCTTGATTCTTACTAATGCCATCATTCTTTCCGCCATCTATTACAATCGATAATAAGTTTGGCTGGATCCCTTTATTTACTACCCTTGCAGGCCTTATCAGCAGTTTGGTCTGTCTTTTAAAATCAAGCATGCTGAGCAATTCATCATTTTCTTTTTGAAGGTTCAACATCGACTCAACCTGTAAGGATAGTGACAGAGTTTTCTCACGAAGAAGCTGGTTCTCTCCCTCGAGATACATTAGTGATTTTGCCAATGCCACAGGAGAGGAGACAAAAGAGATAACCTCAGCTGCCTTGCCTCTGATGTTCCCCATTTTGGGGTCATCATTATTTAATAGCAGAATAAAAGATAATAATAAGGTAAGTACAAATAAAAAGTGGTCTTTATGTCTGACAATTGCCAGGTAGAAACTGTACATACACCTCTAGAGAAGTACAGCTTCGTACTTATTTAAATTTTCTAAGACCATTCCAGTTCCTTTTACCACTGATAATAGCGGATCTTCAGATACATTGACAGGGACATTAGTGCGCTCACGAATGATCTGGTCAATTCCTTTCAGTAAGCTTCCACCACCTGCTAGAATAATTCCTCTTTCCAGAATATCCGCTGCAAGCTCTGGAGGCGTCTGTTCAAGACATCTTTTCACTGCCTCAACAATCTGATTTACTGGATCTTTCAAAGCCAAACGTACCTCATCGGAAGAGACCTCTATTGTTTTTGGTATGCCTGACACTAGGTCTCTACCTTTAACTGCAATGTCAGCAGATTTCATTTTCATAGCAGATCCCACGGTTTTTTTTATCTTTTCACTCATCCCCAAACCAATCTCTAGCTTGTGCTCATTCCGAAACCATTGTAGTACAGCCTCATCCATCTCATCTCCAGCTATTCTAATGGTTTCTTTTGTGACCACGCCATTTAGTGAAATAACTGCTATTTCTGTGGTGCCGCCTCCAATATCGACAATGATATTACCTATCGGCTTGCTAATATCAAGTCCTATCCCGATTGCTGCGGCAACAGGCTCTTCTATCAGGTAAACTTCTCTTGCATTGGCTCTTTCACCAGAATCTTTTACGGCGCGTCTTTCAACCTCAGTAACACCTGAGGGAACACAAATAACCATCCTCGGTCGCGCTAAACGATTTAAATTAATTTTCCTAATAAAACCCTGCAACATACCATCTGTCATCTTGAAATCTGCGATAACACCATCTTGCAATGGTCTTATTGTCTCTAACTCTCTGTGAGTTTTACCCAGCATTGCCTTCGCCTCATCACCAACAGCAACTATTGAATCAGTGAGGACATTCCGGGTCACTATAGATGGTTCATTCACAACGATGCCCCTACCTTTAAGCCAAATAAGTGTATTTGCAGTTCCAAGATCTATGGCAACATCGCCAGAGATCCAGTGTAGAACATTGGGGATTTGAAAGGAGGACATATTTTATAATCGTTTAAATTGATATGAACACGGGTATAAGTTACACAGAAAACACAAAATATTTACCTTAGCATTTCTTATTTTTCACTTCTTGCCTTTTCCAACCCTATCTTGCTTAACTCATCTGCTCGCGTATTCTTTTCTCTCCTAACATGAGAAATACTCCATTCATTAGTTTTCTGTAGTTCTGACAATACCTGGGCATGTAGGTTTTTCATTCTCTCATTCTTTACCTTGTAAATACCCAAAACCTGCTTTACTACTAATTCGCTATCTGCATATATTTTTACATTTGTAAAATTTAGATTACAGACTACCTTAATACCTTTGATCAAAGCTAAATATTCAGCTTCATTATTTGTTTTGTCAAATAAAGGCTCTGAGAAACAAGCCAATTCTTGATCATTCAAATAAACGACGCCTCCTATACCTGCAGTTTTCGAATGAAGATCAGAAGCACCATCAACAAATAATACGACTTGTTGATCCGCACTGTTTTTGATATCTATCATATCATCCAAGGTATCTCTATCTATAGCATTTAAACCATCTAATTTCATAGCGTTTCTAATGGCATTGATCTGTTTCGTATTTAAATCAGTCATTTCATATTCCAACATGAGGATTGGGGCCCTCTTGCACAGGACATTCTTCCCAGTAATAGCACCATTTACAAAGCATTGATTTCTTTGGCATAAACTCTTCCTTTCTTATTATCTTGGACCTTATTTGATCAATGACCATTATTATTTTCTTACCTAGTCCATCCAAGTCAGATTGAGTTCGCTTTGATCGCACTATAACATTCTCTTTACTCTGCTGAAGAAAGTGCCAAACCAAAGTAATAGAACTAATATCGTGTCTTTCTTTTTCCAGACCAATTTGATAGAGTCCCAATTGCATATCTTCATCAGCCTCCTTTTGATCATAAGCGCGCTTCCCTGTCTTATAATCATGGATCATCCAATTGCCTTCACTATCTACATCCAATCGATCTACTACACCCTTTATCCTATAACCATCATTATCTTCGATCAAAAAATCTAATTCATATTCATTTGCATAAACATTATCATCAAAAGGCTGGTTTAATGAATAGAACTTTGTTAGACAGCTTTCACCAGTTCTGTAATAAAACGCAGCATATTTTTTCCATAGTGGGATATTCCTATCTCGATCAATTGGTAGTACCTGTTTGTTTATTATCGCTATTTTATCATGCCAATTATTTTCCCATAGGGAATAATGGTATTTCAAAATATTATCGTAAGATATTATTGAATCTAATTTCTTTTGATTATAGAGATATTCTATCGTCTCATGTACCCTCTTGCCCATAAACGCTTCAATTCCCTCATCCTTTTTAAATATTCTATCTATATAACGAAATTGAAATTGAGCTGGGCATTTTTTGAAGGATTGAATTGAACTATATGAAAAATATGCTGGCATCATAGCCCTGCTCCAATAAAAGGTGTATCCAATCGATAATCACCAAAACCATTTTGGTCACGAAAGACGAATTGTTTATTTATTTTGAAATAGTTCCATATTTGATAGATAGCGGAATTTGCGGCTGTGGGATTTGATCGCTGTATCTCATCAGGAGGCCCAAATAATATATAGATCATTCCACGATCAGTTTCCCAACCTGGTTGCCATCCAGAAAAGTGTTCATTCACATACCCTACTCTTTGAAAATACTCCTCCATTAATTCATTATGTTCAGTATCGGGGGTTGGATCCCTTTCTTTCCAGAGTTGATAAAACAGTTGTTCCTTATCTTCTTTTAATCTGGCTTTTAATACCTTTCTCTCATCATTGGAAAGAATGTATCTCATTTGCCTGATCGCCACCTCAACATCATCTACATAACTCGAGATACCAGGTTTATACCTAGAAAAACTGATCTCTTGCTCATCCACCTTCTTTCCCTGAAAAAGAGAAATTCGAAAATCATTTTTCAATGAATTGAATTTTACAGATGGAATAAAAATATTCTCACTAAAATAGCCTGATCTACCATCGCCTGTAAATTTCTGTATCAATGAATCATTAGCAGTTCCATTTGTGAGAAATATATTTATCTCATAGTCACCTTTATCAACAAAACCGGATATCTTCAGATCAACACCTAACCCAATCTCCTTCACCCTATAACCACGAGTGGGGATTTTATCTTTATTAAACCCCCAGTCACCTGGAAGATCTAACATAAAGATAGGACTCAGTAGAGAAGGCTTTTTTCCCAATGGTCTTAGATCGATGTTCTTCCTTAGAATCCCTTTTTTTCTAGTATCTAGATCTTGCAACTCACCTACAACCTCATAGCGGTTACCTATTGGCACATTAAATTCAGTAAAATGCTTTTTATTCTTCATCATTGATCTAGTATCCGAATAGAGATCGACTTGGATGGAATCTGACCATATAATATGCTCAATATCCTTTCCTTTCTTATCCCTTATACTCAAAGATGCTTGATAGTAAGCAGAGTATGAGTCACCCTCCTTGACAAATTGCAATGAGTAATATGGAATTTCCATAAACGTGACAACTTTAACAGAATCCGAATGTATTGCATCAGGAAATGGAGCCAACACAAATTTTTCGACATTGATCCTAGGCTTTTTTGAGTGCCTTGATCTTTGAGGAAATAAGGCAACCGACCCAACAACAAATAAAATGAAGAATGTCAATATTCTATTCACAGGTCTCTCTTCCACAAAAATTTAATTAGCCCATTAGAGGTTCCCAACCAGATCTCTTTCCCATTGAGGATGATATCGTTGACCTGACCTATGAATGGAAAAACATAATCTCTTACTAGACCAGTTCTTTTATTGATCTTTATCAAACCACTATCCACACCTAGAAATATAAATTTATCATTCAATGCCATCGAGAATACATTCTCACTACGATATACGCCTGAGATGAACATAAGGTCCCATACTTTTTCTTCAATATCAAATTTAGTAATCCCAATATCGCTCACAACATATATTACATTATCATATTCCTCAATTGAAACAACATTCCGAATTAGTTCAGAATGATTTTTCCTTCCTAGATCTGATATTTGCAATAATTGTGACTGAATATTAGAATATATATATACGCCTGATCTCGTGCCTAGCCACAATCTGTTGTCAATACTGTCAATATCAAATATGGATATATTTTCAAATATGTTTTCTATGCCGATGGGGTCTTCACTTAATGTAGATCTCTCAATTCTCCCCAATCCTCTGGATGAGCCGACCCATATGTGCGTCTCATTACCATATATATCAAAGATCTGTCCAGGAGGCACACCTCTATCTTGCCCTAGAGTACGCCAATAATCATCCTTCTCATTGTGGTAGAGGATTATGCCCTCACCACCGGCCCACAGTTCATTATTAGAGTGATATAATGAATAGATTGGTGTAGGTGTCATATTGATCGTCTCTTCAAATGGAAAATGAATTGAAGATGATGATCGCAAGTTATACTGTGATATCCCTTTTGATGACACGAAATCCTGACTACCAATGTATAGATCATCTTCTGCATGGAACAATGATCTTACATCTGTATTATTTAAATGAATAGATATAGGAGAAAATGATTCCATTGTCTTGGACCCATGAAATATGGTCCCCTCTCTAGTACCAAAATAAATATTACCGTGGTTGCCAATAAAACCTGTAGCTATGCTTGTTCTTCTTCCAAGTCTATCAATTAGCTCATTGCCATTAAACATCCAGCCATCTAACATACTATAATTTTCAAATATTTCTCTTAGACCTTTCTCTCCTTTGTAGGGACCACTACTCCATTTGATATCAAGTTCATCAGGGTTAGGGTAGATGCCAATCATAATACCTGATGAGTGATCGATCTTTACGTATGATGACCGTGCTTCTAACCAAACATAGTCGCTACTTGAACCTATTCTATCAATATGGTCAAACTTAGATAGGCCAAGTGTCTCCAGTTCAAAAGCATACCAATCTCCCTCTCTTGAAAAGGAGTATTGCAAATGTTTGGGAGATGCTGCCCATAAAAGGCCAGTCACAGTATCAAAATGAATTGCATCAATGGAATTATCCTGAAGCCCTTGAGCCGTTGTGAGTGGTTCATCAAAATAATTACCATATAGATTGAATCGTTTTATTCCGCCTGAATGCGTAGCGATATATGCGAATGTGTATCCTTCGGTGATTGAATTAACTTCTCCAGACCCCCTATAAAGGACCCAATCAAAGGGTCTAAATCTTGAGTCTGGTTGGCTTTTTGTATGACCAATAATAAGAAAAAAGAATAAAACAGATATAAAATGCCTAGGCATATAATTATTTGTTAATCTTTTATGAACATGGTAAACAGTTATTGTCTTCTTTGGCTTCTTTTCCGGTTTCTTGATCGGTTATTATTACGATTACGATTTTTCTTATCATTTCTTTGATTACTATTGGAGTTTCTGGCAATGCCAGAACGAATCTTCCAAATATGTCCATGATCCAAGTAGATAAGTACGGATGCAAAATGTTTTATATTTATGTCTGATGGAGCAGAAAGTATTATGGTTGTACCAAGTGTCCGGTTCATAGAAGTGATCTTAGCCCTAAAGTCCCTCTCCATTTTGTTATTAAAGTACACTCCATAATCATCGATCAATAGAACTCGTGGATCTTCTTCACAGGCGAGAATCATTCCCAGCCAATTTAGTTCACCTGAGGATATATCCTTCATGTTCCTATTCCAAAGATTTTTAAAACTACCATCTTCGAAATACCGATTTTGAATTACATTTTTCTTTTTTCCAAATTTGGTTGCAATGTAAGAAGAGACTGTTGAGTTGGGAGTCTTCAGTGATAATTCTTTGGTATAGAAGACATCATCAGGGGGTCGAATCTTTCCAAGCCAATTGGTCTCGTAAGGACTATCATCATAAAGAACAGTACCTGAAGATTCCTTTTCACAACCAGCTAGAATATTTAGTAATGTTGATTTACCACTACCTACATTACCAACTATCCCATAAATAGTGCCTGGATGTATATCCAATTTCTTGAGATTCAAAGCACTGCTTGATCTATGATCCTTTTGAAGATCATTGACCTTGAATATCAATCTTTTCATTTTTGCCATTTTCTAAATTCCTTTTAGAACCAGTGGTTCCATAAAAAGAGAAAAGAAAATCAGAAACGATAAATTATTTTATTGTAGCTCCAACCATCTTTCAGCATCAATGGCTGCCATACAACCTGAACCAGCAGCTGTTATTGCCTGTCTGTATGTATGATCTTGGACATCTCCACAAGCAAAGACACCATCAACGTTAGTGTATGTGGAATTAGGCTTTGTTATGATATATCCAGATTCATCGAGATCAATAGTGTCTTTGAATAGAGACGTGTTGGGGACATGACCTATTGCTATAAAGATACCGTCACAATCTTCCTTGTGAACCTCGTCCGTTTTTGTATCTTTTAGTATAACCGACTCAACACCCATCTCTTGCGAACCAATGATATCATCAACAGTCGAATTGTATTTGAATGATATCTTCGGGTTGGCTATTGCTCTCTCAACCATGATCTTAGATGCACGAAACTCTTCACGTCGATGAACAACAATGACATCAGACGCAAACTTTGTCAAGAAGGTAGCCTCTTCCAGCGCTGAGTCACCTCCTCCCACTACCAGAACCTTCTTATCTTTATAGAAGAATCCATCACAGGTTGCGCATGCCGATACTCCATGGCCCATAAGCCTGGACTCTGAATCAAGCCCCAATAACCGGGCAGATGCACCGGTTGATATAATTATCGCTTCTGCAGAATATTCATCATCATTGACATAAACCCTATATGGTCTCTTGGACAGATCAATCCTATCAACAGTTTTGAATAAACACTCTGCACCAAAGCGCTTCGCCTGTTTTCTAAATGCATCCATCATATCTGGACCCATGATTCCATCTGGAAATCCAGGATAGTTTTCAACATCTGTCGTTATCGTAAGTTGGCCACCTGGCTGTGAGCCTTCAAAAACGATAGGATCAAGGTTTGCCCTTGCTGCATAGATCGCTGCAGTTAGTCCTGCAGGTCCTGACCCAATGATTATAATCTTCCGCTTCATTTCCCTTTGTATTGTTTAATTAAATAATTTCATTCAAAATATCAGTTATGTTCCCTTTTGGAACAGCACCGACCATTTGATTGACAACTTCCCCATTTTTCATAACTAGAAGCGTGGGGATACTTCTAACACCATATTTCATGGCGATATTCTGATTTTGATCTACGTCAACCTTCCCCACCTTTACCTTACCATCATATTCGCCTGCTATTTCATCGATGACAGGTGCGATCGCCTTGCATGGACCACACCAAACAGCCCAGAAGTCTATTAGTACTGGAAGGTCGGATTGAGCAACGTCTGAATCAAAATTTTGTTCTGTGAATTCATATACATTAGGTGACATTGTATTTAATACTCCAAAATGTTAATAAAAAATAGAATATAAATTAGTTTAACTATTTAGGCGTTTGGTAACATATTTTCAATATTTCTATGGTTATGAATGGTCTACGCCATCGATCACTTCATGACATAATGATCATTGAATCAATATATCAACCTCAAAGGCGATCTTTCTTTCATCGATCAAGATCTCATCGATCAAGATCTTATCATCATATAAATTTTCTCCAGTCAAACTTATAATCGCATTGAGTATTTTGTAGCTAATTGCCTTTGAAATTTGAAAGCCATAACTAGTGGTTCTTTGCAATTGTTGATCTTGTAATTGATTGGATCCATCAATGAATGTCATATTTCGTTTTCCCTTTGTTACCGCCAAAAAGTTTAGATCAAAAAATTTATTATGAATAAAGATCTGATTTTTGATCATACCACTAGGAAGGAGTTGGAATTTCAAATTATCACTTCCCCCATAGGCTGCTATAGTCGAACTAAATCTAAAACGCTGGACATAAGGCTGTAATTCAAGGTGTATGCCAATCCCTGATCTGCCCGCTCTTCCAACATTAAATGGTAAGTTCATTGAGTTACCAACTAGTGGTATTTGCTGTATTTTATTTTCATATTGGTGACTGAATAGGTTCATCTTTATAAGATAGGACCATTCATATTTTTCAAATTTGTTATTGTGGGAGAATGCCATATCAAAAGAAGAACGATTCTCTGGCATTATATCATTTTCCTCATTCCTCAGAAATGAATATATACTACCCTTTATCACATCCTCTAAGTAGGGTACATTACTTGATTCACCAAAGGCAACATACACAGAATTTTGTCCATTGTCTTTTTGGTCAACTATTGTGGTACTTAATTGAAAACCATGCTCATCCCAATAATTTGGTAAAATATCGATCTCAGAGGTTGGGTCCTTGACATCCGTGGTCCTTTCTTTACTAAATACCAATTTAATGTCTTTGAAATATGCATTCTTGCTTTTCTGATCTAGGAACAACTCTATTGAACCGGTCAGAATGGAGTTTTGCCTCTCGATCAATGCATTACCAGAATTCAGTACCCAATTAGAATTGATCAACTTTGATGAAGTGGAAAATGTGAGCAAATAGTTTGTTAAGTCCTTTTCAACTGAAAAACCTAGAGAGCTACACTTATCGTACAGATCAAGACTATCCAATTGATTATGGTTAAAACCAACTCTATCCTGGTAAAATCCATAAATATTTATTCGACCGGTCAATGGACTCCATTGGTCTATTTTTGCAATAAAACTATTTTCCTCAATAGATGATGAATCCTGACTTTTATAATTAAATTTATCTGCGGTATTTTGCAACCCCATGAAAGTTGCCTCAATGTTTTTTCTGTTTGTCATTCCAATATTTGAAAAATAATTATTTGTCTTGGTCATTATTTCTGTTTTAGCAGAGTCAGAGAAAAACGAACGATATTCTCGCTGTGATATACCTCCATTGATGGTCGCATATTTGATACCGATAGATCCAAAGCCATCAAGCCCTATATCATCTTGAGAGTTCTGGTATCTATTCAATTCTAGTTTGTTATCATATCTTATATTTGGCAGAAAATGGATTGATTGTGATGACGCAGAGAATTTACTGTAACCACCATCTGTAATGATCAATTCTGACAGTCCCTTCTCAGAGATAGGTGTAAGAGCCATTAACGGATCTCCGATGTTATTTATCTTTATATTACTATATAGAATATCAATTTCTTCATCGGGTGTCCCATCGATCATGAATGTACTCTCGCCATCCATCCTCTGATCTATTAAAATGGAATTATTCCAAAGAAGAATTGATTCAATACGATTCAATCCTCTACGCGACAGATCATCCATGTCATAGGACAATATGTTCTCTCCTTCCCTAGATAAAACGAATTTTATGGATGTATTGATAGAGTCCAAGTAATCTACCTCTATCACTTCAATGAGTTCCACCTCGGTGTCATTATTGAATGGTATGACATTCAAGGTGACCGGATGATAACCGCTAAGAGCAAAACTGATCTTTCTATCTTTAATGGGAATGACGAAGGAGAAGACACCATTTTCATCTGAAGTGGTAGTAGTCGATGATGGCAATGATACGACCTGAACATTGGAAAGATAGACCTTAGAATCACTGATGACCTTTCCCTTGATTGGCTTTGTCTTTGCTGATAAGGAAGATAGCGACATGCACAGAACAAAAAGAGTCTTAAATGGAACTGCCATCATTGCCTCCAGTATGCGCATTTAATCTTTCAATATACTAGAGAGATCTTGTCCTAATACTGCAGATGCAGTGAGCAGTCCAGAAAAAAGAGCACTCGAGACTCCGACAGTTGTAACGTCCTGGCCAACAAAATAAAGGTCTCCTATGCTGGACTGAGGCCGTAACCACCTCTGTCTAAAACGTTGCGGTGAGTGATCGATGCCATACATCTCACCTCTCTGGTAATTTGCAAGGTCTCTAACTGTCAATGGCGTTGATAACTCCTGATAATCAATATGTTTCTCCAGACCACTGACCTGTTTGGAGACAACATCCAATATTCGCTTGGATAGTTCATCCTTGCCATTCTCATATTCTGCTCCTCTTTTTTTCCATTCAAGATGCTCCCACTTATCATACCAACTGCATCGACTTAGTGTTATGGCCTCCATTGTGGCCTTATCCGGATGTTTCTTATTCCACGATTCATCCTTGGCTGATGGAAAGGAAACATAGACCACCGGAAAATCAGATGAAGGGTCATCAATGTAGTCTTGTACCAATCTATCATGATCATAATCAGGATATATCCATAGATTTGTATTCTTGATTCCTAGATCCTCTGCAGAACGATCTAGACCTAGATGAAGGCACGCATAACTCTTGGTCTGCTGAATGGTCTTTAACTGATCCAAATGATCGGACCGAGCATTATCATCACCCAACAATTTATCCAATGTATTGAATACTCCTGCATTGCTAATGATGGACCGCGCTTCAATTATATCACCATTTTCCATCTCAACGCCTATCGCCTTGCCATTATGCGTCTTGATAGATGAGACAGATGCATTTACAAATAGGCTTCCATCATTTTTTTCAATAAGGTCTGATATGGTCTCTGCAATTCTTCTTGATGTGCCCGTCGGATAGTTCCCACCATCGAGGTAATGTCTCGCAACAAAGGCGTGCATGGCAAAACTACTTTTTGAAGGAGGCAGGCCATGGTCTCCCCATTGTCCGGTCAGGACACCGATCAGTCTTTGATCGTTTGTCAGGCTCGATAGGACATCCATCGTTGTTCTATCTGAATATTTAAAGAATTTTCTGGTCATGAATGGGTAGGATATGGTATCAAACATACCTGATAATGCCTTTTGACTAAAATAGGGCCTGCTGCTCTTTGCAACCGCGTCCAATAGGTCCATATATGATAAAATCGCTGACTCTTCCTTTGGAAAATATGAGATCATATCTTCAACAAAATGTTCTCTGGGAGCCACAAGATCATAGGAACGATCAGGGAAGATGATCCTATCATAATTATCATCCATAGGTGACCACTGCAACTGTCCATCAGATATAATGTCAAATAATCTTCTAATGGGTGAATTGGCCCTATTGACCTGTCCAATATAGTGAATGCCTACATCCCACTCGTAGTCCTTCCTCTTGAATGTATGCGTCCAACCACCTATCTTGAAATGTTTTTCAAGGACCAATACTCTTTTGCCTCTTAATCCGAGTAAGGCTGCTGCACAAAGACCACCAATGCCTGAGCCAATGACTATGACATCATATAAGTCATCAGCTACACCGGAATGATAGGATCTCCA
>CALCSS010000070.1 GCA_937893835.1 uncultured Fidelibacterota bacterium | reverse complement strand
ATCGTTGAGATTCCAGATCATCCATCTTCTTCTCATTGATTCCACCATTAACATACCAACCGTCAAGACACGCCATACAGGGCCTGTCTATATTATGATCACCTTTTCTCGTCACTGCTTCTTTTAGGCCATCAATGTCTTGATACATTAGAACATCAACCTTCATGAATTCCCTTATTTCCTCAACGGATTGATTTGCTGCTGTAAGTTCATCTCTGGTTGGCATGTCCACGCCATAATAGCATGGAAATTTTACTGGTGGGCATGCGGAAATGAAATATACCCTTTTTGCGCCAAACTCTCTGACCATTCTTACGATCTCACGGCTGGTGTTTCCTCTTACAATACTATCATCCATGATCAGCACATTTTTATCACGTATCTCAAACTCTTGAGGGACCAACTTATATCGGACGGACTTCTTTCGTTCTTCGTTTCCGGGCATTATGAATGTTCGACCAATAAATGGGTTTTTATAAAGACCCTCTGAGTAACGTACCCCAAGCTCATTGGCAAAACTAAGCGCAGAGGTGTTGGCTGTGGACGGTGCCGGGATGACAATATCTGGTACAATGTCAGGATATTCATTCTTCCATTTTTCTGCCAGATTCTGTCCCATGCGAAGTCTTGATCTGTAGACGCTTACATCATTTTGTATACAGTCGGGCCTAGCAAAGTATACATATTCAAAAACACATGGCGTGAACTGCTCTTTTGTAAGGACGCGGCTGTGTGTTGTCCCGTCTTCCTCAACCCATATGACCTCACCAGGTTCAACATTTCCAATCGGTGTAAACCCCAAAGAGTAGAACATGGTCGTCTCTGAGGCAAATATGTGATCTACCGTTCCATCATTATTCTCTCGTTTTCCCTTTACAAGTGGTCGAATTCCATTCGGGTCACGAAAGACGAACATCCCCCTGTTCATTATCGATCCAACAACAGAATATGCACCATCGACCCGGTCGAAGACTGTCTTTACCCCATTACATATCTCGTCAAAGAATGTTAACTCATTCGACTGTGTTTTTCTCTGGTCCAGTGCATGTGCAAAGATATGGAGGATCACTTCGATATCAACCGAAGAGTTTATGTGTCGCCTGTCCTTCTCAACGACCTCCTTTGATAATTCGGTATAGTTGACAAGGTTTCCATTGTGTGCCATTGCAATGCCATGGGGTACGTGGGTAAATACCGGTTGCGCTTCTTCTATGCTAAACCCACCAACAGTTGGATACCTGGTGTGTCCAATCCCTACCCGACCCAAGAGACGAGACATGTTTTGTTCATCAAAGATGTCGCGAATCAGACCGGTTCCCTTTTTTATGTGGAACCTTTCATTGTAGGTCATTATACCCGCCGCATCTTGACCTCGATGTTGAAGATGGATCAGACTATCATAGATCTCACCCGCAACAGATTTTTGACCAGATATGATTCCCACAACTCCACACATTATATTTGCTCAACTATCTTTGACGCTTCGCCAATATACGATTCTGGACTTAGTCCCAAGAGAGTCTCCTTGTCATCGGCTGATATTTTTAATGATCTTATAAAGTTTCCCATAGATTTTCGGTCTATCCTTTCACCTCTGGTCATATCCTTGAGCTTCTCATACGCATCTTGCCGTCCCTCTTTCCGAAGAATCGTTTGTACGGCCTCAGCCACAACCTCCCAATGGTCATTCAGCTCTTGTCTCATTTTATTTTTGTTTAGAGTGACCCTAGACAATCCTTTTGATATGTTCTTTAGGGCAAGGTATGAGTATCCCAGAGCCACTCCTTGATTTCTCAATACCGTGGAGTCAGTGAGGTCTCTCTGCATTCTAGAGATTGGTAGCTTTTGCGCAAGGTGATTCAATAACGCATTTGCAATCCCTATATTTCCCTCAGCGTTCTCAAATTGAATTGGGTTGATCTTGTGTGGCATGGTAGAAGAGCCCACCTCACCAGCGACCTTTTTCTGAGAAAGGATTCCACGACTTATATACATCCACATATCCTGACAAAGGTCTTTCAGGATCGAGTTCACACGAACGACATTGTGGAAGCTCTCCGCCATACTGTCATGGGGCTCTATTTGGGTAGTGAGCATATTTGGACCAAGGCCTAGAGACCTTATGAATCTTGACGTGAACCGAGGCCAATTGACCGTTGGGTAGGCGCTTACATGAGCAGACCAGGTTCCTGTGGCACCACTCAACTTTCCCAATGATACATGTGTCTTTAATTGGCCGATCTGTCTTTCCAGTCTCTTACAGAAGACAGCAAGTTCCTTCCCAAATGTGGTGGGGGTCGCGGGTTGACCATGGGTCATTGACAACATGGATACTGATCTATTTTTCTTGGCCAATCTCTTTAGGTCCCTGTGAAGGTTCACCAACATTGGTGTATACACCTGTTTTATAGCATGACACCACATTAGGGTGTATGATATATTGTTGACATCTTCTGATGTGAGCGCAAAATGAATCCATGGATGGAGAGACCTTTTACAATTCTTTTGGATGTAATACTCTATTGCTTTCACATCGTGGTTTGTCTCTGACTCTATGTCCTTGACCATCTGCGCTGAATCTAGATCGAAGTTCTGATAGGTTTTTCTTAGTCTTTCTTGTTGTCTATCGCTCAGTGGTGAGAGCTTATCTATCTTTTTTTCACGACTCAGAGCTATCAAATATTCAACCTCTACATATATCCTATACCGCATGAGAGCAGCCTCAGAAAAATATGCATTCAGTTCTTTAACGCTACGACTGTAGCGACCATCTAAGGGAGAGAGAGCACCAAGTGGGTTATGCACCCAGTATCCGCTTTGCAGCTAGGGCGCAATTACCAGGGTCGATCACAGTAAGCACCGGAGTGTTGCTGGGCATTTGTAGGGTAGAGTGTATGTTTACCAACATATCAGATTTATCTGAAAAAGGTGGACAACCCAGTGTTGGAAACTCAGAGTTTGCAGCCACGAATCCTGATAGGGCATTTGATCTTCCTGCAATGGTGACATATACGATATTTTCCTTGTTCCTGTTCATCTTTAGTATGTCCAACACCTTCAAAGGTTCTTTATGGGCAGATGCCGCATGCTGCTCCCACACTATTCCATACTTGTCAAGGTGTTCAGTTATCTTTTTTGCATGGGGTTCATCTGATGTAGACCCCATTATTATCACAACCTTCATGATAGGTTCTCCATGTTTTCATTGATCCTTCTCTGAATGGACCTTCCTGTATCGGGGAAGGGGAAGAGCCCCCCTGTTATGGTCTCATATAAATAAATGTATCTACTAGACAGTTCCGTCACCAGATTCCTAGGTGCATCCGGCAAGACCGCGTCATTGTAAGGGTCACAATTATCAACAAACCACAGACGAAGAAATTCTTTGTCAATATTTTGAGGTTCAAGTCCTGAGTCCATACGCTCGTGGTATGTCTCTGCGACCCAATATCGGCTAGAGTCTGGAGTGTGTATTTCGTCGATCAGAACAATGTTGCCGCCTGAATCACGACCCATCTCATATTTGGTATCCACCAAGATCATTCCATTTTCAGCTGCCTTCTTTTGTCCAAATGAGAAAAGCTCCAACGCCTTATTGCTACAATATTCCCAATCTTCTTCGTTCATCCAACCCTCTTTCACAATGTTTTGTGGAGATATTGGTCTGTCGTGGTCCTCTTCTTTTGTGGTGGGTGTGATCATGTTCTCATCAAGCTTCTGGTTTTTTATAAGTCCTTCAGGTAGTTTGTTTCCACAGTACTCTCGATCTCCATTATTATATACGGTCCAGAGAGATGTGCTGGTGCTTCCGGTGATATAACCCCTCACTACAAACTCAATTGGGAAAACCTTACACTTTTTTGCTAGGGTCACGTTTGGGTCTGGAATGTCAATCACATGATTTTTGATGATGTCTTTTGTTTGGTCAAACCACCATGCGCTGGTAAGGTTTAGCACTTGCCCCTTGAAGGGAATAGACGCCAACACCCTATCAAACGCACTCTGTCGATCAGTGGTGATCAGAGCGATCTTGTCACCCAGGTCATATTGATCCCGAACCTTTCCGGTATTTTTCATGCCATTGGCAAGCGAGGTCTCGGTTAGTGTGTTATTTAGTTCTACCTCAATGCGGTCTTTGTAGTGTTCAGTTGATTTGATAGCATTCATGCGATAATGGATTAAATAGTATGTTTGTCTCTAAAATATCGTTTATAACGGTGTGGATATTACCGCCATTAATTGTGAGATTCCATATTACACCACGCCTTAATCTCTCTAGGCCTTGAATTTCAAACCTTTGAGTTAGAGACTCGTGTTTTAACCGCCCATGCATATCTTCCTTTTGACGTACAAGAACGGATATGGTGTCATCACCTGATTCGAGTTCACCAATGAATTCCTTGTTCGAGTTATATAATTCTCCGGTGGATTCTATTTCATTCAAGATGCTCTTTTTCTCTCCGCTTGTTGTTATTTCCCAATGGGTCTGCCGAGTTATTGATATATCGTAACCAAGGTGTCTCAGGGTGTTTTGTACGGAAGAGGCCTCATTATCTGTGATGATCATATTGATCACCCATTGTGTAGTAGAACCATCAGTAGAATAGTCTTTTATTTGGTATTTCTCTTGAACGTGTGTCAGCGAGTGGTTGGTCACTGGGTTGTTCACCTGAATGAATTCTCTCATTGATGAAAATATAGCATCACCCTTTTTTGTTCTCTCTGGATGGGGCATCATCGCCATGACGTTCCCAACAGAATTGCAGACAGCGGCAAGGTTGTGCATGGATCCATTTGGATTGATAGGGAACTCATCCAAGACCTTTCCATTCCCGTCACAGTAGCGGTAAACATCTTGTTTGTTTGATATGATCATTTCTAACAGAGGGTCAGGCACTATAAAGCGCCCCTCTCCGTGGGCCAGGGGAATATTGATCACTTCTTCTGTTTTTAGGTGTCTTGAGAACGCGCACCTGTTTGACGGGACCGACATCTTGAGGTTTGCCCAGGTGTTATAATAACCAACACCCACAACGTGTCCCCGCCTTATTCTCTTGTTGTCTGTCAGCGCCATTCCAACCCGATTATCGTCCAGGCCTGGAACGAGACCACTCTCTACCAGAATTTGAGCTCCATTACATATACCTAGAACGGGTTTCCCCTTTTCTGACTCAAGCCTTATCTGATCCATGATGGGGTCAAGTGCAGCGATCACGCCAGCCCTTGACCTGTCTTCATAGGAAAACCCCCCAACTATGATGTAACCATCAAGCTCTGATAGCTTTTCTGGTTCATCATTCCACAGGAACTCTATTGGATCCATACCAACTCGATCACAGGCAGTGAGAGTCTCTCGTTCCGTATTTGATCCAGGAAATTGTATAATACCTATCTGAGGTTTCGCAGTCGTCATTCTACAACGACCTCTCCATCTCCGGCGACTATACCACCTATCTTATAAACAGGTGATAGACCCTCTAGGGCGCTTACAACTCTCATCGTGTCCGATGGCCGTACAACAAAGACCATTCCTATTCCCATATTAAATGCTCGAAACATCTCTCGTTCATCAATGCTGCCGATCGATTGCATTACACTAAAAACATCCAACGGTGGCCAGGAGGACTTTTGTATGGATGCAGTACAATCCCCTGGTAAAATTCTTGGAATATTCTCAACGAGTCCTCCACCTGTAATATGCGCAATTCCCTTTATGTCAACGTCCTCTTTTAAGATTGACGATACATGGTTTGTATAGTTTATGTGTGGCTCCAAAAGGGTCATCCCAACAGACCTATCTAGTTCTGGAATTTTATCTTCAACGCTGTGGCCCCCGATATCAAAGAAGATCTTTCTGGCCAAGGAATACCCATTGGTATGTAGACCGCTTGATGGAACCCCAAGGATAACGTCTCCCACTTTTATACGGTCACCCGTTATGATCTTCTCTTTTTCTACGACCCCGGTTATTATACCCACAAGATCATGTTCCCCTGGGAGATATGTGTCTGGCATTTCTGCGGTCTCACCACCAACAAGCGAGACCCCGGTATCTTTACATGCGGCTACCATACCAGAAACGATCTCTTCAACGACCTGAGGTTTTAGATGGTCATTTGCAATGTAGTCAAGAAAGGTTAGAGGCTTCGCACCCATGACAAGAATGTCATTGGCACACGCACTCAACAGGTCAACGCCGATCGTATCAAACTTATTGAGCTTTCTTGCGATGATGGTCTTGGTTCCTACCCCATCTATACTTTGTACCATGACAGGTTCTTTATATTGATCGAGTATGGGTCTTAGATCAAACAGAGAGCCAAAACTACCTAATCCGGTCAGCACATTTTTGGTGAAGGTCGAGCGTACACTTTCCTTTATGCGATCAACCGCTTCGTTACCCGCGTCGATGTCCACCCCAGCCGATCTGTAATCTACTTTTGTCATTTATGTTTGCGCTCCTGTCTCAAGCAGTTTTCTATAGTTTGTCTCTAAGTCCGTTTTTCCACCTATCCCTTGCTTCGGTCACTGTAATGTTTATGGAGTCGTTAAGTTGAATATCATTTCCGCCAGTTTCTCCAATTAAAAACGCCTTCAAGCCATATTGGTCAAATATGCCCCTCACATCCTCCGAGTTCTTTTTGTCAATCTCCAATATGAATCCACCGGTCTCAGAAAACAAGATCTTGTGGGTTTTGAGTTGCCCCCCGATCACCGCTGAGCACCCTATCTCATTGCCAAATGTCATTTCTGATATCGATACGGCGACCCCACCATCTGATATGTCGTGGCAGGCAAGCAGCAATTCCCTGTCAGCGCAATCCGTGATTGCAAATATTTGGTCTCTTGACTCATTTAGGTCGGGCTTTGGAACATTTGCCCCAAGCTCTCCATGTGTTTGGTAGTAGATAGACCCACCCAATTCATCCTTTCGCTCACCCACCAACAATAGATCTGACCCAGAAGATTGAAAATGCATTGGCACAGCCTTTCGAACATCTTTTAGTCGACCAAGACAACTTACAATTGGGCTCGGAGGGATCGATCCGTTTTTGGATTCATTGTAAAAGCTCACATTGCCCGCAATAATTGGAGTTGGGTGTTCGGGGTTTTCTTTCAGGGTCATTGCATGGCAGGCGTCAGATACACCACGGGTACCCTCAACAAACTCCCACATTTGATTTGGTTTTTCTGGGTTACCGAAGCACAGGCAATCAGTCACAGCATGTGGCGTGGCGCCTACGGCCGCGATGTTTCGCATTGCCTCAACCACGGCATTTACTCCTCCCCAGTATGGACTTATCATAGAATACCTGGGGTTGTGATCTGTTGAAAGCGCTATCCCAACCCTACGGATCTCTTTAGGATATTTTTTAGAGTTGAAGGGCGTCATTATTCCTGAATCGGAGATCCCGGTCTCTGTATGGACCCTTCCTTGTACCTGTTTATCATATTTCTCAAATATAGGTTCTCTGCTTGCCATGTTCTCGTGTCCAAGGATCTCCAACAGAACCTGTCCAAGGTCACCAGGCTCTGAGATCTCTGGTTCAGAGGTAGTGCTGTCTGGACACTCAAAGGGCCTGTCATACAAAAACCCCTTTGTCACTTCCTTTGCCGACGCGTTGACTATCTCTTCTTTTCCATTGTGTACTATATATTGACCATCATCTCGTATCTTTCCAATGACAGATGCCTTGGCTCCCTCACTAACCTCAGGCAATGCAAACACCTTATTATAGTGGTCTAGGATCATTGGTGTTACCTCAGGCGGGCTAACCCACATGAATCGTTCTTGTGTTTCACTGCATAGGTAGACCGAGGGGTGTAGGTCTTCCATGCTTATGTGAATATTGTCCATCCACACCTCAGACCCATAGCCCGATGTCTCTGCCAGTTCCACACTTGCACAGGCAACGCCTCCTGCACCCAGATCTTTGAATCCGACCTTGTCAACGAGTTCCTTTTTCTTTAGTATTTCAAATAGCGCATATGTTGATTTTAATAGATGTCTTTCCAGGAAGGCGTTAGGCTCTTGCACGGCCCCCTTGTTCTGGTCCTTTTTCTCCTCTTCTAGTTCCAGAGAGGCAAAGCTTGCACCTCCGAATCCACTATTATCTGTGGGCTTTCCTATGAGTATAAGGTCATGACCGTTTGCATTTTCTGGTGCGTAGGAATGAATGATCTGATCTTCTCTCACAACACCAAGGGTCACCAATGTCACTAGACAATTCTCATTGTATCCCTCATTATAATAAAGGTCTCCGCCAATGTTGGGGATTCCCAGAGGGTTTCCATAGCCAGCTATGCCTGAGACAACACCTTCGTGTATCCACTTGGTCTTGTTACTGGTGATGTCACCAAATCGAAATGAGTCTGTGCACGCGATCACCTCTGCGCCCATGCACATCACATCGCGAACATTGCCCCCAACGCCAGTTGCCGCCCCTTCATAGGGTACGATCTGGGATGGGTGATTGTGTGATTCGTGGCTCATCACGATACACCAACGCACCCCCTCAGAATCCTTGGCAACCGAGATGACACCCGCATCTTCTTTTGCGCCTAGTACAACGTCAGGTCCCTCTGTTGTGAATTGTTTTAAATGCGGTCGACTGCTCTTGTAACTGCAGTGCTCGGACCCTTGTATAGAGAATAGAACAAGTTCTGCGATGGAGGGGGCTCTGCCAAGCATCTCGCTCTGGATCTTTATTGCCTCACCTGGCGTTATGGAAATGTTCAACTCTAGAAGCTTGGCCCTGACCTGGTCATCAGACAACCCAGAAAAATCGACTATTTCCTTTGTGAAGGCCACTATCTTATGATGGTCTCATGGCGTTGCGGACCAACCGACACGATCTTTACTGGACAATCAACTTGTTCCTCTATAAATGCTATGTATTCCTTTAGTGTTGTAGGGAGAGCGTCAAAGCCCTTGTTCCAGATCTCATCAGGCAGGCTTTGCCAACCCGGAAGAGAGGTATAGACGGGTTTTGCATTTCTATATTGAGTCAGACTAGCGGGCATCTCTGTGACCTGATTCCCATCAATATCGTAAGCGACACAGACCCTTATCGTTTCAAACCCATTCAAAACATCTAACTTGGTCAGCGCTATCTCGGTCAATCCGTTTACCCTTACTGCCTGCCTAACTTGGATAAGGTCTAGCCAACCCACTCTCCGCGGTCTGCCTGTTGTTGTTCCATACTCACCACCCTTCTCCCGTAGTGACTCAGCCTCATCACCGTGCATCTCAGAGGGCAACGGACTTTCGCCAACGCGACTTAGATAGGCTTTTACCACACCAATAATTCTTCCAATATCTCTAAAACTTACTCCGGTTCCTGTTGAAATATGTCCCGCAGCCGTATTGGATGAAGTTGTGTAGGGGTATATGCCATGGTCAACATCAAGGCTAATTCCCTGCGCACCCTCGAACAAGATGGACCTATCATTTTTAAGTGCATTATAGAGTTCCACAGATGTGTCACTGATATATGGTCTTAGTTTTTCACCATACTTACAATAGGACTCAAAGATTTCCTCAAGGGAAGCTTCCAACGTCTGGGACAGGGCCCGCTCAATGATTCCCCTTGTAAAATCATATCCCTTTGTTAGTTTTTCCATCAGGACATCAGGCTCAAGCAGGTCGATCATGCGAATACCATTTCTAAACATCTTATCAGCATATACAGGTGCTATTCCGCGGCGAGTACTACCAGCGGCGAGGTTGCCCTGGTGATTGGACAGTGCCCCATCAAGCTCAATATGATATGGCATGATAACATGGGCTCGGTCGCTTACCATCAGCCTTGGATCGATGCCTTTTTCTTTTATGTATTCGATCTCATCCAGCAGGGCCTTTGGGTCTACAACCACACCGTTACCAATGATGGACATCGGTCCTCCATATATTATGCCAGAGGGTATAAGGTGCAACTTGAAGGTGTTTCCGTCAACTATGACAGTGTGGCCCGCGTTGTTTCCACCGTGAAACCTGACAACATAGTCTGATTCTCCTGCAAAAAAATCAGTGATCTTCCCCTTGCCCTCATCGCCCCACTGGGCTCCGACAATTGCTGTGATCTTGGATGGTTTTTTAGACACTAATTGAAAAGGGAATAGGGTTCAATATTCTAATTATGTACACTAAATCTGGTGAAATTCGCTAGAAAGGTTACACCAAAAACCAGTGAAACCAAAAGCGAGAAAATGGAAAATTGAAGATTTTGATAGTTTTATTTTAGATGCGTCGATCAAGGGGTCTTTATTTAGCGCAACTATTTATAGTTCTTGCCACCATATCTCGATTTGGCCCAGTCCAACAGTCTCTTTATTGGTGGAAAGTAGTCTGCTAGAATGATCAGCCCAGGGATTCCAAACACCCATCCCTGGAAAACAGGTATCAGGCCTCCGATCAGCCCAATGATGACCAAGACAAATCCCAATGTGATCCTAGCGGTGTGTCGTACCATTTAAATACGAATGATGAGCTTGTTTTTTAATGCTTGATCAAGAGCTCCGTTATCTCTTTGTAGCAAGTGCCACTCTAAAAACCCATGCGAAAGTTCATTGATCAGTGAGAGGCTTGTTCCGGGGTTAAGGCTTCCAACATCCATCACATATTTGATCAAGGGTGACATCAGGGGAATATCTGTATAATCAAGGTGGAGTGTCTCCCTAATGCGCAACTGGTATTTACTATTGGAAGAATGGGCCATCAGGTCATCAAGCCTTTCATAATTAGTTGGGTAGTCAGAGCTGTTCCAGTCCGGTCTTCCCATAAATAATAAAGGAACCCCAAGACCCGCAGACACCACCGAATCTGGGACGGGGCTTATCCAACCGTCCAAGACCAAGCACGCCTTGATTCTTTTGTCATTGTGGGATGCAAGGACAGTGGTGGCTCCACCATAGGAGTGGCCACCCGATGCGATATTGTTCAGGTCAAGTCGACCATTCAAATTCGACAAAATGAGTCCCCTGTCGATCTTTTCGACCTGATCAAGAATGAAGCCAATGTCCAGGGCCCGGGTCCTGATCTGTTTTTCTCGAATGATCACACTATCGGGGTGTCCCGTTATCTCGGATCTGTAGTCAGCGATTCTCCCATCTGGGAATATGGTAAGGTTTGAGTCAAAGCTGTGGTCAGGTGCAATTATAACATATCCACGACTTGCCAGATATTCAAAAAGCACCTGGTGTAGGTGTCGAGACCCTGTTATTCCATGAGAAAATATGAATACCGGGTACCTCACACTTTTCTTTGCACAATCAATTCCTGGATAGCTATTCGTTCTGATCATATCAAGATGGCCAGGTAGGAAGGCTGGGATCTTGCCAGCAGACGCAAGGGTTCTGGATCTGAGGTCCATGAAATCCATATATCTATTAGGCTCGGTCTCGGTTGTGTTTTTTCCAGGATACCATACCTGTACCATTATCTCTCTGACATCAGTATCTTTTTCATCTGTAAACCATTCGAGTCTTGAACTGTCCACCCAGTGAAATGTCTCTGTTCCAACATCATATTCCCCCTCTGGTGGTGGTAGCACAAACAAAGGAACGGCCCACGGCAACACAGCCGACAGGACCAACCAGACAGTGAGTAGGACACCAGCGGACGGACCGGTCTTTTTAAACTTGTATGTAATGAACATGGCCGGAAGGAGATAGAGAGTGGGTAAGAATTGCCACCTTAAACCCTCAATCAGATATTGCAATATTGTTCCAACGATCGATGCAAGAAGTAGGTATAGAAAGGAGGTTCGGTCCCGGTCTATCAAAAGACTGGTCAGAGATCCCGCTACAAGCAAAAGGGTGATTATTTCAAAAGGGCGCACAGACAGTTTGTAAATTTAACGCAGAAAATACAATGGGAATGAATAGTATGGCATTTCAAAAATTAGAATTCGAACGATTATCTGAGGCTGAGATGATTGCCCGGTCAATCTCTTTCCATGAGAATATCATAAAAAGACGAACGGTCAGAGATTTTTCAAGTGAGAATGTTTCTATTGAGATCATTACAAATGCCATCAAGAGCGCGTCTTCTGCACCCTCCGGGGCGAACAAACAGCCATGGCACTTTGTTGTGGTGAAAGATCTGGCGGTGAAAAAAGAAATTCGTGATGCAGCAGAGCTTGAAGAAAGGGAGTTCTATGATCATCGTGCCCCCGAAGACTGGTTAGAGGACCTCAATCAATTTGGGACGGACTGGAGAAAGCCCTTTCTGGAGACGGCTCCTTATCTTATTGTTGTTTTCAAGAAGAACTACGATCTGGATGGTGAGGAGCGAAAGAAAAATTATTATGTAAACGAATCAGTGGGCATCGCATCTGGGTTCTTGTTGACCGCGCTTCACAGGTCTGGGCTTGCCACGCTGACACATACTCCATCACCAATGGGATTTCTCGAGAAGATCTTGGGTCGTCCAAAGAATGAGAGAGCGGTGCTCCTTATCCCAGTTGGCCATCCAGCAAAAGATGCAACGGTTCCCAAATTAGAAAAGAAAGATCTGGATTCAATATGTACAACAGTCTGAGAAATAGATGTCAGTGAGAATATTGATAACCGGTGGGACCTTTGACAAGGAGTATGACGAGATCAGGGGGCAATTATATTTCAAGGACACTCACATGCGTGAGATACTAGAGTTGGGCAGGTCGAGACTGGATGTGAAGATCAGGACCCTCATGCTTGTTGATAGTCTTGAGATGACTGACGCTGATAGGCACCTCGTATTGGAGAATTGTAGGTCTGTAGACGAGGACCAGATTGTGATCACCCATGGGACAGATACAATGACAGAGACCGGCGAGGTATTGGCAGAGGCAAGGCTTGAAAAGACCATCGTTCTCACCGGTGCAATGATCCCCTATAAGTTTGGTAGCAGTGACGGCCTTTTCAACTTTGGAGGTGCCCTTGCCTATGCGCAGGCCCTGCCCCACGGGGTATATGTGGCTATGAATGGACGCTATTTCAATTGGGATGAGGTCCAAAAAAACAAGAAGACAGGAATCTTTGAGGAAATAACCAGATAGTTTCTTTTTCTGGCCACTGGTGTTAGATTTAAAAATGAGGCCAGCTCGAGTCCATAGTTGGAATATTAGCCCAGATGAGGCAACAGCGATCCAGAACAATCTCAGAGAGAAGGTCGTTGTGTCTCCGATCAACAAGGACATTCACCACATTGGCGGGACCGCGGTCACCTTCAACACGACCAACAACACCATTCACGCTGCCTTGTCTGTCCTAAGTTACCCAGATATGACACTCGTAGAACAGAGGGGTGTTTCGCAGGAGATAAGATTTGATTACATCTCAGGCCTCTTGGCCTTTAGAGAGGGGGCACCACTCATGTCTCTTTTTAGAAAGACAGATCAAGATATGGACGTTGTCCTTTTTCATTCTCACGGACAGGCTCACCCAAGAAGATTTGGACTCGCAAGCCACCTAGGCGTTCTTCTGGATGTTCCTTCCATTGGCGTGTCAAACAAGATCCTTGTTGGGCATCACGAACATTTATCTGAAGAACAATACTCAGAGAGTCACATCGTGTACGACAATGAAAGGATAGGGGCTGCCCTAAGGTCCAAGGAAAACACAAAGCCGATCTACATATCCGTTGGTCACAAGGCCGACCTTTCATCATCCACAGAGCTTATAAAAAAACTGGTCAAAAAATACAGACTACCTGAACCGATTCGCCTATCACAGTTGGCAGCTGATCAACAAAAGGAAGGGAGGCAGGTAGACATGAAAAAGAAAAGAGGGCAGACATCGCTCTTTTAATGTTCTTCGATCTTTATATCATAACATATGAAAAAAATGATCTATAAATTCAGATATTGGGATGTCCCTATATAATAAGGAGTGAAAATGTCGGATAATTTATTATACCATAACCCTAGGTGAAGTAAAAGTCGTGAGGCCGTGATGCTTCTAAAAGAAAACAATATAGACTTTGTGACCATAGAGTACTTAAAGACACCGCCATCCAAAGAGGATATCCTCCTACTTGCAAACAAGTTAGGCAAAAGGCCAAAGGAGTTCGTAAGGCGCTCAGAAACAGACTTCAAAGAAAACAATATCGCATCCCACCTTGAGGATGACCAAAAGTTGTCCAGCAGCATGGAGGAATTTCCCAAGATAATGGAGAGGCCTATTTTTGTGAGTGGTGAAAGCGCCATTGTCGGTCGCCCACCTGATAAGGTTTTGGAGCTATTGGACCTATAGTCCCTCTATGAGATATTATTTTACCCTATTGTCTTTCCTTTTGATCGGTGGCTGTGAACCATTTGTCACTGAATTTTCTGATTCGGCAACTCCCCTGAGGTTCGAAGCGTCAAACATCGACGCAGGTTCAAGCGCGTATCAGGGTGGTGGAGTAAAAGTACTTACCTGGAACATGCGTTTTGGTATTGGGCGATTTCCATTCTTTGGAGATTCGTGCGGGGAGGGGGTCATCGCAGATGAGGAAACCGTGGCCAATACGATGGAGGCAATAGCCGAGACCCTCAATGTCATAGGCGCAGACATTGTCTTTCTTCAGGAAGTTGATCTTGAATCAAAGAGGACTGGATATTGGAATCAGATACAATACCTATTGAACAATACCTACCTTAACTATGGCGTGTACGCCTCCACGTGGGAAGCAGACTTCATCCCTAGTGATGGATTGGGAAGGGTCAACACCGGCAACGCCATACTGTCTAGATATGAGCTTGGACCCGCTGAGCGCATTCAACTTAGGCTAAGGACAGACCAGTCGGACCTTGTCCAATATTTTTATCTCAGGAGAAATATCCTAAAGGCCGAGATCCCAGAATTAAAGGTAGGACAAAAACAGTTCTTTGCGGTCAATATACACGCCACGGCATTTGCAACAGATGATACCAAGCAGCGGCACGTAGATAAATACGTTGAGACCTTGGGGCAGATTCATTCAGACGGAAATATATTCGTGTCTGGTGGCGACCTGAACGCAGTTCCGCCTGGTGCCGTAACTGATTATTGTCAAAATGATATGTGTGATGGAGAGGACTATCACACCGATGGGGCAGAGCACTTTCACAAGGAGGGTAGTTACTTTGAGAATTTTGCTGGTGAGCCCGATATATTGGCCCCGCTCTATGAGGCATACCAACCGGCCATCAGAGAGGGTCTCATTAATCTTCCTGAGCATTTCACACATGCACCAACAACGAGTATGGTCGACGCAAATACAATTAGAAGGCATGATCGAAAAATCGATTATCTTTTCACAAATATGGAGTGGGAAGATCAGTCAGGTTTTACGCATCAAGAGTGTTGGGAGTTAAGTGACCACATGCCAGTAAGCGCGACCGCCCAACTGCCAACGGGTAATTAGGCCTTATGACCAGATCCTTAATGATATTAATTCTTCTTGTGGGGTCGATTGCGCCTGGGCAAGCAAGGGCCTGGGACTCTCATTCGGCATACATCATCAAAGAACAAAGATGGGAGATGGGGGTCTTTCAACCTTTTCGCTATGGCCTAAGTGAGAGTCTGGAATATAGCGTCCACCCTGTTTTATTTTTTGTTATGCCAAACATCTCTTTCAAAAGGTCTCAGGCAGACCTGGGGACATTCAAGACAGCCACTCGATATAGTATGATATACCCAACCCCCCTATTGAACATGTTGTCTAAAGACAATATTGGAGGATTGATAGATCCAAACATTACCATGCCCCCGATGTTGGGACTATCGGGTTCATATCTTATGTCTAAAGACATTTTTGGCATAAACACCACCTCCAAGATCGGCATCGACATCGGACTGGCTCTTGGAGAGTTGGATACCCGGTCAAACATAGACCTCCCCCTAGTTTACCACAGGCTTGAGGTTTTCCATAACAAGTGGGGTGTCCACGCCGGCGTGGATCTTACAAAGGAGATCACAAGGCGGGTTAAACTTTTCATGGACATAGACATGAGATTGCTACCTGACCCCGATAAAGATAGGGGGGGGCAAGAGTATTCGATGCACTCAGGGGACTACTCCATAGAGCACAAGATGCTTCTTGTTTGGAGTAGGTCACCACGGTTCAGGGTTCTTGCGGGCTACAAGCTGGTCACTGGAGACTACCCCTATGGTAGGGATACCCGCCTGCTTCCTTATCTGCCCATGATGGAGAAATGGGTTCCCCTTATCGAGTTTCAATGGGCAAAGTAGAACACGGAACCCTCAAAACAGCAAAATATCACATAACTATAATAATATTGTATTAATATAAGATTAATGTTAGTTTTATCTACTGCTGGTAATATATACTGGCCTTGGGATGTATGATAAGATAGTAGTAATCCAATATTGCGCCGATCCTCTGATTGGGCGCAGGTCCTTGCTTATGTCCCCATTGAAAAAGAATTTATAATAATAAACAAATAACAAATCACTCTCAATATGGAGGATAAACAATGAAGCAAATATTGCGAATATCAGTTGTCGCTTTTCTGGTTTCAACTGTATGGTCCCAAACCACAGGAAAGATAAGTGGTACCGTAACAGGCGATGACGGCACACCCTTGGCTGGTGCAAATGTCGTTGTTCTTGGTACTGGATCTGGGGCCTCATCTAATGCAGACGGTGCTTTTCAGATCATCAACGTTCCTGCGGGTTCCTATGTTGTCAAGGCAACTTATATTGGATATACATCACAAGAAGTAAGTGGTGTCCGCGTAATATCCGGGCTAAACACTGCCGTGAACCTTTCACTGTCAACATCAACGATCGAAGGAGATGTTGTACAGGTCACCGCAGAGAAGCCGTTGATACAGAAGGATGAGACATCATCCGTTAACGTTGTCACTGGAGACCAGCTGGAGAATATGCCCATCAGAACTCTTGACGGTGTCCTTGCGACCATGCCAGGTGTTGTTGTCCAAAATGGAGATGTTCACATCAGGGGCGGAAGAAATAATGAGGTTGCGTACTATTTGAATGGTGCGTCAACAACAAACCTTGGCAACAGAGAAAACCTGGTCTACGTCCCTCAGGAGGCGATCGAAGAACTACAGGTTCAGGTTGGCGGGTATGACGCAGAGGTCAGTGGCGCAAACTCTGGTGTTGTCAAGAGGTCACTCAAGACTGGTACAGACAGCTTCAGCGGTTCCTTCTCGCTTCAGAGCGATGGAAGTGGTGCGGGTGAGTCTGCACTTTTGGGAGATGGTTATTCCTATGGACATCAGACCGTGCTAGCCTCGGTCAGTGGTCCAGTGATGCCGGGCCTTAGGTTCTTTGCAACTCTGGAACAGTCCAAGAAGGAAGACCCCTATGTAAAGGTCTCAAATGCATTTGAATTTTTAGGTCAGGTAGATGAACAACCATCCAATGCTTCCTACCCTGACATGTTCGATCTTTCATGGAAAGATGGTGTGACACCAGGAAGTGATGATGAGTTTACAAATATCACAGGTACGGTTACATATGACGCTGGTCCGTTGAGAGCTACTCTGGGACTGGTGAACAACAGCAGTACAAATAATTATGGTGGAGGTATCTTGAGCCAACTCCGTTGGGGTGGTGCAACGATCAACACCCTCGATGATACTGGCGCATACACGGTCGGTTACGATGTTCCATCGAGATATGCATATCAAGACGCTGGTTCCAACCTCATGACAGGTGAATTGACCTACGCACTGAGCTCAAACACTGTTCTCAGGGCAAGTGTTAGTTCCTATAGTGAAGAGAGAGAGACCAAGGACAGTTGGTTTGGAGATGAGTGGCAGAAATGGCACGACTCCACAGAGGTGGCAAACTATCTTGGCTATACCGCAATCAATGATTCGACTCCCGCATGGTCTCCTTTCAAGAGTCAATTCTCACAGAAATCAAGCTATATGGTCAACGGTATGTCCTTTGCAAGACCCGGAACAAGGCCCGCGAGTTACAGCAAGAGCGCTTACGAGAAGACAGGATTCTCTGCTAGTATACAGCATGTCATGGGAGCGCACGACATCAAAGCAGGTATGGACTACAATCAACATACCATGAGAAGCTACTCTGCAACTCCAAGCATCATGAAATATGCACTTGATGAAGACGTTGCTCTGAATCGATATGGACATATGGGGTATGGTTCCTTTGACGCTATTCCAGCATACGAATGGAGAACCTATATTGACGGTTATGGATATGACCACACTGGTTCCGAGTCGGATGAAAGAAAATTTTACTATAGTGACGTACCGGGTGTGGCTGGTAAGGATACCACGTACCTCGAT
>CALCSS010000069.1 GCA_937893835.1 uncultured Fidelibacterota bacterium | reverse complement strand
CCGACAGAATAAGATGGAGCCTGCATCCATATTCAAGACACCTGAGAGCATCATATCACAATTCGGTGGAACTGCGATCAGTGAGGACGGACATGTGAGCATTCTTCTACCTCAGAACGCAGTGTCAGGAGACATCTCAGTATCGATCACTAGCCAAAATGTACCTCCAGATTCAAGTTCATACATCTACGAGGTTGATCGTGGGATAACATATTTGATCTCTGATCTATATGACATCAAGCCATTTGAACAGTCTCTCGATAAACCAGGCATACTCAGGATAGGCTTTCCAGATAGTACCTGCTTGATCACAGAATCACTTAATCAATATTTCAACTTGAATTGTGAAAATGAGATCGCATGCGCTGATCTGAATGGGGAATGGATCGCTATGCCCGATTCTGGAATGACCCCATTCATAGGCATGGTCGATACCTCGATCACTGGTCTGTTACCTGTTCTCAAGATGGGCGGTTCACAAATATCAGTGAGTGGGAACTCATACATGCAGGTCCAGATAGATACATTTGGTACTTACGGTGCATTTGTAACGATGGATACGACTCTCATGGCTGATTCCATTGACGTGGAGACAATTGTTTGTCAACCACGAATATTCTCACCTGGTGGCTCAGGCTCAGTCTTTGAATTCACAGAGACAAACATAATATACTCACTTGACCGATCAGAGGAAGTAACCGCAAGGATCTTCAATCTATCGGGACGCTTGAAAAAAATTATAAGGCCTGGTTTTTCATCTCAACCAGGTCATCAGGTAATGAACTGGGATGGAACGGATTCAAATGGTGATATCGTTCCAAGTGGACTGTACATCGTGACCTTGGAAAAGGAAGATGGTATCCTAAGGACTACGGTAGGGGTCTTGAACCGATGAGATATTTGACTCCCTTTCTTTTCATTGTCTCACTTGCCACGGCTCAATATGACCAGTTGTTCATAGGGACCCGTCCACTTAGCATGGGGGGGGCATTCATCGCTGTTGCAGATGATGCAAATGCCATCACATGGAATCCTGCTGGGCTTCCAGGGCTTCGTAGGACCGAGTTCACATCCACATATGCTAACCTATATAACATGGGGATCACTCAGTCCTATGTGGGTTTCGTAAAACCCTTTTCAGATCGTGTGGCTCTTGGGTTTGACTGGTCTAACATTGGCTATGATGATGATGAACTGTCTTATGGAGAGAACAAACTGAATTTTGCGGTTGGGGTACAGCCAAACAAACTATTCTCGTTCGGCCTTACGCTCAAATATCTCATGAGGGACATGCTCTTGGATGAGGCATCATATGGAAAGAGCTCTGGGATCGGCTATGATGCAGGATTTCTGATACAGCCATTGAAAAATCTAAAATTAGGGCTAGGTCTTTATGATCTAGGAGGGACATCCGTATCCTACAAGGACAAGACCACTGAGACCATATTGGGACAGGCATTCAAGTTAGGGATCAGCTACATGCCTTTCAATGGACTAACAATCGCAGGTGACCTTGGCGACCGATTTCACCTTGGTGCTGAATACATCTTGGCAAGTCGGGTCAGCTTCAGGGCTGGAGTCCAGCAAGACATGAGCGGTGAAGAAAAGTTGATGGTGCCATCAGCAGGTATATCAATAAAATTTAAAACGATCGTCATGGAGTATGGATACGAGTCTCACCCATACCTGGAACCAACACATCGTATCACGTTAGCACTACAACTAAGTCCAGCGGTTGTGAGCATAACAAAAACAGCAGTGGCCCATAATCCCATATTCCGCTCACTACATCGTTACTATGAGTCAGAGCCATTTGTGAAAGTAGGATTGAAGAATATCTCTGACGCGGATCTCCCAGTTGATGTCTCGCTGTTCGTTCCCACCATGATGGACAATCCTCACTCTGAATCTGTCACTCTCCCTCCAAAATCAGATGAAGAATATGATATTGGTGTCTCCTTCAGCAGCGATGTACTAACATCGAAAAAGGCAACCTTTGACAACTTGGTCCAGCCAGAGGTGAAGGTAACCTACAAACAAGGAGGGGAAGAAAAATTAGCTCAGAAGAAGATGGAATCATCCTACGTCTTGGGCAAGGGAAAACTCACCTGGAGCAACCCTGACATGATCGCATGTTATGTAACTCCTGCTGATGCTGTCGTGGACAAATTCGCTAGAAATTTCATTCAGTACTTTACCCCGGTCCTTAATGACTATTTTGGAAGGAGTAATCTAGGACGTGGGATCATCCTCTATGATGCACTGGGGACACATGGACTTGTATACAACATCGATCTAGAGACTCCATTCTTGGATATTGCCGATGACAAATCTGCCTTCGATACAGTGAAATATCCGGGTGACATGTTAAGAGATAAGATCGGTGACTGTGATGACCTCACCGCCCTATATGGTTCACTCTTGGCCAATCTTGGTATAGAGACAATGTTCTTGGACGTCTTCAAACCAGGCGCGGGACATATCTTTCTAATGTTCGACAGTGGTATAAAACCTGATGATGTCAGTAAATATTTTTTGGATGAGAATGAGGTCGTGGTCTTGAATGATAAGGTCTGGATACCGATCGAGGCAACGCTAGTTGGGAAACCGTTCTTCTCAGCATGGAAACAGGGATCGTTAAAATATAATGAGATGAAAGCAGAGAATTATGTGAATGAGATATCCGTGAAAGAGGCCTCTGCAAAATACCTCGCTGGTTCACACATCACCCCCGACATGCCCATGCCGACCATTGACGGGATCAATGACCTTTTGAAAGAAGACATCAAACAATATGGTATGTGGCTTGAGCAGATCGTCTATAATTCTGTTGGTAGTCAATTGATCGCTGCTGAGGATTATTATGATGCAGGTGTAAAATATATGGAGTTCAAGAGGTATAAGGAAGCTATCGAGATGCTCGAGACAGCCATCAATATGAATCCTATCTTTCCTGACGCGATCAATACCCTGGGTGTCTGCTATACCAAAACGGAAGAGTATACCAAGGCCATTGAGTTTTATGAAGAGGCGATCCAACAGGCTGGTGAGCATGCTGGTTTCATGTTGAACATCGCGATCTCACAATTCATGCTTGGGAACAAGGGACTGGCAAAACAAAAATATGATGAGGTTGTCATGATCGACCCTATGTTCGCGGGAAAATTGGACAAGGTGTTTGGCGCGGCGAAGGCTAGTATCGCTGGTCCGACTGATGGACCTACACTCAAGATCTCAGATGACCTAGAGGCTGAACTTGCTGAAGGATCAACAAAAGGCCTTGTTGAATTAAAGGAAGCACCCCAAGACCTAGAGCCAGAGGACATCAAGAAGGTTGACTTCAGAAAACAAAGAGCCAGGAGTGATAATACCGTGGGAATCACCTTTGCCCGACTTGGGAACTATTCCATGGCAATCGATTACTTCAAGAAGGCAATAAACAACGATCAAAAGGAAATGGACTATAAGGTCAATCTGGCTGTCGCTCTATATAGAATGTACAAATATGATGAGGCCATGGAATATTATGAGCAAGTGAAAAAGGCAAAGCCCGAGCTTGTCACTCAACTTGACTTCATCGAGAGTATGGGCGATAGCACACCAAAATTTGATAAATTCGATTAATTTTGCTTAAATTTGGCATATGATGAAAAAGAAATTAATTCTCATACCTTTCCTTATGGCCTTTGTCTGGTCACAGGATGACGATGAGCTTGACCTGGATGCAATGTGGGATAATACTGTCTGGAATGACATTGAGAGCGTTGCAGACGCTGGATACGAGGTCGAAAAAGTAACGGCAGTGGCTGGTGTACGTGGTGCTGAGGCTGAGGATGAGGCCCTGCATCACCTCTATTATAGGCAGTCTATGAAAGGTCCTAGTAAGGTTGAGTTGAACAAGGCTCTTGGGAAACTGCTAAATACCTTGACCACGTTAAAGGAAAAAACTCCAGACCACGAAAAGATACCTGAGGTCACACACTACGTGATCCAGATCTATAAAAAACTTGAGGACAACTCAAAGGCCAGGGAATATGAGAAGGAGTTACTTGCCATTGCTCCAGAGTCAAAATGGGCAAAGTTTTATAAATAAAATAGAATTAGAATATAATAGATAAATAAAAAAGCCCCTCGACGAGGGGCTTTTTTATTTATAAACCTTTTTATTTCCCTCAGGATCCATAAGGATCCAGCCACCTCCTGGAACCTCATTCCTGACTATGCCCTCTCCTCTGAGTGAACCATCAGGGAACCAGAATTTGGCCCTACCTCTTGGCACACCATTGACATAGTTCATTTTCATTTCCTTCTTGCCATTTGGATACCACTGGATCCAAGGACCATTCTCTTTACCATTTTTGTATTTGATCTTTAGAGCCTTCTTACCATTTGAATGCCACTCTCTATACCACCCATCTGGGTCACCATTGATGAACTTCGCTTTTAGGGCCTTCTTACCATTTGGATACCACTCAATGTATCTACCCTCTTCCTTGCCCTTTATATAAAAACCCCAGATCGACCTTTTACCACTCTCATACCACTCTCTATATTTACCAATGTATTTATCTTGGTCGAATGCTGCTATCAATTCCCGATGCCTAGAGGCACCATCATCATACCACTGTTCAAATGCGCCATGCTTTTTACCTTTATCAAAATGACCGATCATGATTGGATCACCTATCTGATTCAAGGTCTGCCAGAGCCCATGCTTTATCCCATCTTTGAACTCCCCTGCCATCAGGCCTATGTCCAGCTGTTTGACCACAGGTCCGGTGTAGGGGACCTCATCAAAATAATACACACCTGCCAATGAGTCAAGATAACCCCATTCCACAGCCCTAGTACTATCATCCTGCCCATTCAACAATGGCAGAAGCAAGGTAATAATAAAAATTGGTCTTATATGTTTCAATGTAATAGTCTATTATGTGATCAGATGACCGCGGAAGTTAAAAAAAATAGATTAGTTTACTATAAGTAAAAAAAGGGGCCTCTCAGCCCCTTTTTTATACTAATGCTATTTCAATAAGATCATCTTCTTTAGATCTCTACGATCTATGGTCTGCATGATATAGATATACACACCTGCTGCGACGTGGGAACCTTTATTGTTTGTGCCATCCCATTTAAGATAGTGGTAACCCGCAGGTAGTTGATCTTTGACGAGTGTGCGTATCTCTCTTCCCATCATGTCATAGACCATAATGGAGACATTTCCCTCCTCTGGCAGGTCATACCTCAGGGTTGTTGTAGGATTGAACGGGTTTGGATAGTTCTGGTGAAGCACATAATCTTCTGGAAGACCAAGTACATCCTCGAGATCCAGTAGCGATACATTGGCCACTTCAGACGGCAGTCCCTCATTCTCATGGAGATCAACCGCCGTGACAACATAGTAGTACTCACCTATCTCCGTCACATCATCAGAGAAGACCGGATCCTCCGACTCACCGATCAATGAACTTATATCAATGCTAATGTCTGGGTTATTGCCTCTGTATATGTTATAGTGAGACAGGTCATTTGCATCAGACATCTCCCAACTAAGACTTACAATGCCATTTGATACAAAGGCACCCAGACCGACAAGCATGCCTGGTGATAGATTATCTAAGGAATATCCAGACGATGGATCACTCTCAAAATTACCCTCATCCATATTCGCTATGACCCTATAGGTTGTCAAGGCATCATCCTCGCTGGTCGAGTCAGAGAGCGTGGTCGCCTCAACGACATAGGTATTACTGCCATAGGCTCCAACTGAGTTGAGTCCGACCCATTGGCCACCATCCAAACGTTCGACCGTGTACATCTCTGTTCGACCAAGTCCGTCTGTATCAAATGTGGACCTCTCAAATGTGATATAAACTCTGCCACCTTGATCATCAGGCACATCCTGAATGTCGAGAATACTTGCCGATGCCTGAACATTTCCAGTGCATCCAAACCCCATTGCTCCCATTGGCTCTCCCCAACTTGTAACAGCGGGTGACATCTCATCAATTGAAAAATCACCATCTATTGGATTGCAAAAGAATGGCTGTGCATCAATGGTATTCTGGAGGTCGATGAAAGATAGAGAATCAGCGAAACCACCACTCTCTCCGCCCTGTATGTCACTCTCATTGACAAATAATGTACTACCCGCTCCATCCCAATGAACAGCGGCCAATGAATTCGCACCAGGATTTGACCAGACAATAGAGGCATTCACATCCGCATATGACCCACCACCAATGGTCAAGGCGCTTCCATAGGCTGCCTCATTTCCTACAAATGTACAATGGTTAAAACTAGCGTAGGACTCACCCCATACTGAAAAACCACCTGAATTGAAGTTTCCATCTGATATATTGGCGTGATTACCAGCAATAAGCGAGAGATCAACATAGACATTACTTCCAGAGGAAAAACCACCTGCTGCTGCATATGTCTGAGCTGTATTTCCAAGGAAAGCACTCTGGTATACACTTGCGAAAACATTGCCATGGGCTCTCAGACCTGAATAATGATATCCCGAATTTTGAATAAATTCAGTCTTGTCCAAGAAAGCATCCATAGACGCACCATCAACTGCTCCCAGATGCACTCCTGCTACTCCATTATTAGACATATTCTCCGCAAATAGCGTATTGGATATGGAGACCATTCTATTTTGTGTTGAATCAAGATTGACGACATGTAAACCGCCACCATTGTTATTTGCATCATTGCCTATGAACTTGCAACTATCGATCATAACAGTAGAATTAATACCTAGTAATGCTCCTCCATTTGATTGGGCCATATTATTTATGAATAGATTGTCCCCCATCATAATGGTACCGTCAATGATACGAATGGCTCCTCCTCCAGAATCCGCACTACCATTTGTAAAGGTAAAACCACCAACAAGCCAATTGCCTTGCATGATGTTCAGGATGGTACCCTGCCCATTACCATCTATGATGGTAGAGTCTGATCCAGAGATCCCAAAAAGCATCCCCGACATACCAAAGGTAGTGATATTCTCATTATAGACACCTGGCCCCACAATGATGAGGTCATTATCGGTCATCACATTCATAGCGTGTCCTATCGTCGCAAAGGGGTTTTCAAAGGAGCCATCTCCAGTGGAGTCATTTCCTACTGCACTCCATACAAAATGAAGAGAATCTTCATCATCTCCATCATCATTGAACTCAAGCTCAACTATGAACGACTTAAAAGAATCGTTAGGCAGATCATTCCAGCGTCCATTATAGGTCACAAGTTCACCATAGTGTTCATCCCCTCCTGAATTGTTTGGCTCACCATCATTCCAGTTGGCATAGGATACCTCCTCACCATTGACCCATTGCCAATTGCCCTCTTCTTGCTCATCCGTTAGACCGATCCAGACTCCGCTTCTATTTAGAGTGTCGATTGAGTATCGAATGAAATCGTTTTCTTGTTGAGATGTTATGGTTGCCAAGTATGCCTCAACGCCTTCGCCAGTTTGGAGAGTATCTGTGAAATTGAGTGCATCATGCCAGGAGACAGAGTCAAGGGACCCATAGTAATGATGCCCTTGAAATTCACCTAAGTATTCAAATCCCTCAGTATCATTATCACCATCATCTCCACCCTCCCAGTCAAGGTCATATGCGAAATCCCAAAAATTAACGAAATCCATCCAATAGACATTTCCGTTGTATGCCACGGTCATGTTACCGCCTTCCCAGTCACCACTGGCATTCCCATTCTCGCAGGAGACCGCATAGATCTCACCCATATCATGCTGATCATTAGAATTCTCATCAATGAATTGAAAATAATAATCATTGAACTCATAGCTCGCTGCCCATGCCTCAAATTCACCTTGATTGCGAATCGTCACATATTCGTCTGGCGTCATCTCAGAAAGATCTCCCTCACACCCTTCACATCCAGCACCCATGGATGAGAACACATCCCCATGTGCCTCATACATACTATCGATGGATGTAAAATGAAATTCTACACCTACGACCGTTGTATCATCATCGTTTCCACTCTCTCCAAATTCAAACATAAGGTTGTAATAGGAGTCAGTCGTATCAATGTATATCGATTGCTCATGGAACTCACCATCATAGTTAACAATGACATCATACTCTTGGTATGGATCAAGAGCAGTACCAATGTCACCCCAGACATTTGCCATTCCATAATAAATGGCATTACCCGTACTATCCTCGATCATAACACTGGTGATCACCGGGCCTAGGGTATCTTCTTCAGTGTATTCACGTACACTCGCAATAAGAAATCCATATTGATCTCTCGGCTGCAGTACTAGTTCAATATCCCCCTCAGCAACGCCTTCTGGAGTGACATGGAAGATGCCTCCATCCCACAGGCATATGTAGGTTCCGTTGTCAGTATTATTATGTGCATATGCGCTCCAGATCCCATCCTCTAATTCTGCTGATGCTGTTCCTGAACTATCGGTTACCACGCTAATTACAGTATCTTGTTCAGTTGAGAAGAAGTAGACCGTTGCATTATCATTAGGATTTCCTAAATGATCAACTACAGTTGCCTGCACAATGGAGTCTCTAGTATCTCGATTCAAACTTGATTCGTTCTGGCCGGAGTGAAACATTGAAATAATGTTGTTTCCAGTTGGAATTGACATCACATGATCAGACACATGGTTTCTTTCTCTTTGGTATCTGTCAATGATGATAGGATCGATATTTGATCCAAACTTAGTCTTCTTATTTGATACAAGTACCCTTCGATCAGATCCTCGAGAATTTGATCTCATTCTGAGGTCAATGGACGATGAATCAAAAATCGTATTGTTATTCAATGATCTTCTTTCAAGAAGATCGTTCTTAGAAATACCACTCAATATCTTTTGTACCTTGACCTCAAGATCTGATCTTAATGAATTCAGCTCCAGTTTGGCATCACCCAGCCTCTTTTGATGAAGCTTACGATCTTTTTGAAGATCAGAGTCTGATGCTATCAAAAATGATAAGGCCAGAAATAATGAGATAGAAGATGAACGAATCATAGGGGGCTCCATTTAATTTTGTATATGAGATGTGATAAGCATATCTTGTAATAAGAAAATATCAATACTTGAGGTAACCATCAATATATATGGGTTTCATATGTGACACGGGACACAGTTGAACTAATATGTGACCTTATAGGTCCTGATCTCAAATGGATCCAAAGTGAGTTCTAAAGAACCTTCAATGGTCTGTGATTCACCAAGTTCATTCCACTCCATGAGATCACACTCTGTGACCTCTCCATTGAACTGTACTGAACCGCTAGAGACCCTACCATGGGTCTCAACAACTCTTAGGATCCAGGCATCCTCTTTCTCTGCTTTCTTCAACACAGATAATTCTAGTCCATCACCGATCAATTTAAGTGGAATATCGATCTCACTTTTCATACCTTCAAAGAGCAGTGGCTCCTGATTCAGGCATGAGGATTCACTGATGACATTTGAATGTATCAGGTCATTATGATGAGGTAATAGACTATACGTGAATGTATGGGATCCTTTGTCTGCATCTGGATCGGGATTGCTTGGCGATCGAAGTAGATTAAGGTCCAAGAGATCATCATGAACCATATAGCCATACTTACAATCATTTAGCAGAGCAACTCCGTTATCATGATCAGACAGGTCCGCATATTTGTGTCCGACCACCTCGAATTTGGCCTTGTCCCAACTTGTGTTTCTATGGGTATTCCGTCTCACATGTCCGTATTGTATGTCAAAGGAAGCTTGTTCTGATCTGATATTGACAGGGAAATGGACACGAAGCATCTTGTGGTTCTCCTTCCAATCAACCTGAGTTAAAAAATCCAGTCTCTTCGAATGAGGATTTAGGCTAACTATCTGCTCTATGGTTGAATGGCCTATTTTAAAAACAAATCTTAACTGCGTCACAACATCACCATCTGAAATAGAGAGAGACTCTGTCACCTCAGCTGTCTCTATCAGTGCATCTCTATAAAAGAAATCCACATCCCAAGCATCCCAATTATTCGGTCGATCCTCATAGAGAGATAGCACATTCCCAGGACCCGACATGAATTCCCTTTCAAGTTCCTTATCATAAGTGGATATTAAAGATCCCTTGCCATCAAACTCGTACTTGATAAGGTCATTCTCCAATAACAGGGTATCTGATCTTTGACCATCAAGGGTCAAGGTATTACCTTTCTTGAATGTGGTGAATGACAAAGGATCTAGGTCTACGGAGGCCATCACACCCTCATCGGTCTTCTGCAATGGAACTGTATCATCATTTGGACCTAACAACTCATATCCCTCAAAGGACTCTGGAATCTTGATCGCTCCTTTCCATATATAGGATAAGGTGTTTGCCAATACAAATGAATCCGGATCTTCTTTGAATAACATCCGAGCTGATTCATTCATCAATCGGTCACATTCCTGATGCACCTTTTCATATTCAGCATGGGTCGTCTGATAGACAAGATTAATACTCGATCCTGGTATGATATCATGGAATTGATTGATCAGTACTGTCTTCCAAAGGCCGTCCAGATCTTTAGTGGGATAATCCTCATATGAGAGGCATGACCACAACATCTCAACCGACCGTAATTTCCATTCCAACTTACGATTCTGTCTCTTGACCAGTCCGTGTGTTGTTAGAGTTCCCCTATGAAGTTCTAGATAGAGTTCTCCTACCCAAGTCTCCACATCATCTTTGTGCTTGTCCAGCCTATCAAAAAAATTCTTCGCCGTATCAAATCGAACTCTGGGTGAGTTCTCAAGGTCGGACATTCGCCTTCCCAGTTCCACATTCTCTGGCTTAGGTCCACCTCCACCATCTCCCACTCCAAACAATGATATGAACTCATTCAGTTTATCCTTTTCCTTGAACCCCTTCTGAGCAGGCAAGAGAAACTCCGTGTCCAGCTCACTGTTGTATGTGTTCTCTGGCGGGAAATGTGTCAATATCTCTGTACCATCGATCCCGCGCCAGTTAAAGGTGTGATGAGGAAAATCGTTGAACTGACTCCAAGAGAGTTTTTGTGTCAGAAAATAATTTACCCCTGCCCTCTTTAGTATCTGAGGCAATGCTGCTGAGTAGCCGAACACATCTGGCAACCATAGATTGTCTACCTCAATGTCAAACTCATCCTTGAAAAAATTCTTACCGATCAGTAATTGTCTTACCATCGACTCGCCACTGATCAGGTTGCAGTCTGCCTCTACCCACATTCCACCCTGGACCTCCCAATTTCCAGTTTTGACCGCGCCCTTTATCCTATCATATAGGTCTGGATATTGATCTTTCATGAATTGGTAGTGTTGTGGCTGGGATGCACCAAAGATATAGTCTGGATATTTTTCAATGATACTCAATTGGGTCGCAAAGGTACGTGCTGATTTACGTATCGTTTCCCTGACCGGCCAGAGCCAACCCGTATCGATGTGGGCATGTCCAATGGCAGAAACGCTTAGGTCCGATGCTGAAGCTGGTTTTTCCAATTCTTCTTTTAGAGAATGCCTGGCCTCATCAACATTACTTCTATCATCGCAGAATGTATTGATACAATTGTTCAAAGCGAGGATCGCTCTTGATCTCCTGACCGATCCTTCATCAAGACGCTTGATAAATCCCAATAATATCCTAGCGTCAAGGTATAGGTGCCAGAGGTCTTCATCGAAGATGCCGAATCTCATCGACTCTACCTTTGCATCAAACCAACCATGCCGTTTTGGACTATCTTCTTCAGGCTCTGTATCAGTAAAGACCCCAAACAATGAGTTCGCTGCAGCCTCTACCCATAGTTCCACATGTTCACTACCATTGGAGCTATCAAATAATGGAACCCTCGTTCGAACAAAGTTGGGATCCCAAATAGATGCATTGGTGATTCCTTGAAGGACCTTGCCATCACCATCATGAACAAGCCCTTCACCTGAAAAATCTAAGTCGGCAACAACGGCCTTCCCTTCCCAATCCTCAGGCACCTCTCCCTGTAAATGAAACCAGGCGCTTTCCCATTTTTGACCCCATGGGTCTCCCTCATTTATGGGCTTATAGTCCAAAGATAGTCGGTCATCAAACCTTGTTGGCTCTTTTGACCAACCGAATTTTGCCTTGAACTTTCTCTGATCATAGATGAGAAGATCAGCCAAGCGGCCATACCACTTCTCAATCCTTTGGATGATCAAATCAGTTTCTTTTTTATTCATGATCTATTCTTCTGAGACCCAGCCATCATCATGATGGTCTCTGTGGTCAGTATTCAGTTTCACCATCATGATCTTCAGGTCACGAAAACCACCTACCGTGAACCAGACTATTGTTGATAGGGAAATTACAATATGTATGTAAATATAATTTTTCCAAAACACCATCCATGTTGTGTCACTTACATCATTTGAAAGATTATATATGGTACCGATAATGAATACAAGTGTCCATATGCCGGTCCAAGCATAGTTCAAGATATAGATGAGTTTATCTCCTTTGGTGAACTCATCTCCCATCATGAAGATCTTCCATCCTAGCTCTGTATTCTTGTTGACGATCTTCTTCTCGCCACTGATGGAATACTTTCCACGATTCAAAAGTTTGTCCATATCAAATGGCTCTGCATCCTCCACTATGGACACCAAAACATATGAAAGGGCTGAGACACCCATGCTGATCGCCCAATATTCCTGGCCGTTTATGTTCCTTATGAATTCCAACATGCTCTTTAACTGATAAAACGATGATGTATCTGCCAGCCAATCTGCTGAGATCTGTTTGACCAAGACCCCACTGACACTAATGAGAGCACCTACGATCATGGCAGTCCATGCGGCCGTTGTCGTTCCTCTTTTCCAATAGAGTCCCCCAATGATGACGGCTCCAGAACCGCCCGCAAAGATGGCAGCTGTTATAGCAAAGAAAAGTGCGATCTTTTGATTCTGTTGGAATAAGAGACTAAAAAGGAAAATAAATATGGCCACACCGAGTATCGCATATCTCAATACCTTCAGATGTGTATCCTTCTCAAAAGGTTTATCTCTAAAAGGCATGATCACATCTTGAACAATGATAGTTGCCCAAGAATGTAAGTATGTGTCATGTGTGCTTACAAATGCTGCAAGCATCAATGCCGCAAATGCTCCTAGCAACCCAATTGGTAGTACCGTTGACAGTACCAATGGCCCGCGCATTTGTGATCTAAGGGTGTCAGTATCTAGATCTTGAAGGGAAAATTCCACAGACGAGGCAATGCTTTGGTAGTCACCATGGTTCATGAATACATATATCAAAATGGGAACCAAAAGAAAAAATAGTCCCTGGGGCAGACCCCTAAAGCCAGCAAGGACCGATCCCATCTTGGCCTCGTGGGCACTCTTGGCAGAACTGTTATAGGCTTGGCTGCCCTGCCAACTCATGCTCCCATACATAATGCCAATGATACCGATCAGAAAATACCAAAAATTAAAATCCTCAACGTGGCTGGTCTTGAATGGATTGATCCTTGAGGAATTCTCATGCCTCTCATTTATCTCACTTTTTCTTTCTTCCTGCTCCATTTCTGACAGTGCCATAAAGCCATCATCATACTGTAGCTTTTCTATCTCTTCCCTAGCCATTTTTATAGGGGTCTGTTCCAAAGAGTCTGTCACCTGATCCCAGCCAACACTGAAGAAAAGGTAAAGGGCCACAATGACCAACACAAGAGTGGCAAAGATACCTTGAAAAAAATCAGCGATTATAACAGCGATCTGTCCACCTGTATATACGAAATAGAGTGAGATGCTAAGAAGAACGATCATCACCAAAGGGTATACAGGAATTCCGATGAATGCATCAGGTAGTCCACAGTAACTTATGAAAAACTGTGCCCCAACCGCTGGAAATATTCCAAAATTGATGATTCCTGCTGTGAAGGCAACGATCCCGGTGAAGATCCGAAACTTACGGCTATAACGTTTTTCAAAGAATTGGGCAAGTGTCAGGCAGCGAGTGGAACGAAAGCGATAGATCACCCAACCAGACATGGTCAACATCAGAATGATGATTCCCTGACTCAGGCCCCACCAGGCAAGACTAAAACCTGCAACATACCCCATCTCAAGGAACATCACCACAGATATGGCGCCAAGGCCAGCAATCCCACTAGAGACAGATATAAGATAACGTCCGGCTGTCCTACCAGCCGATAGAAAATCAGTCACACTTTTCATCAAGCCCGATGAGAATGATACAGAATAGAACATTCCGTACACTACCAGGATAACGATCAGCCAATCAACTAAATGTAAATTCAATTGACCCAGACCTTTCCATCTTTTCTAATGAAAACAGAATTACCCTTTAATATCAACTCTGCTTCCCACCCTGTTGGCGTCACCATAAGCTTAGGAGGCCAAGGGACCCCCTCAACAGGGCGATCCAAAAGATTCAACTCCTTCAATGATGCAGTGTAACGTTGGTTTTTAAAGTAATGGTTACGTTGTCTAGTGTAGATATAACGCAGGGCCCATTTCACCTGGTCCAACTCACTCCTATTGAACTTGATCTCATCACCCCAGGGGGGTTCTTCAGAGAATTGGACCAATCCCCAATACTGGGGAAAATGCATATAGATATGCCCCTGCGGTGACCATACCCAATTGAATTCGGGATTATCGGTTTTTACATATTTTTCATCTTTGATCTCCACATCCCAATGAACCCTTGAGAAATTCACCTTCCACTGTTCTCCTTCTTTTGGAGGGGTCTTTGATCGAAAATTGCCGATCAAGGCTTTCCACGGAATTGCGATCTCAACACTCCACCCTCTATCTCTGTCTGATGGATCATTGATGGTCCCATCTACATGTACCTTGCTGATCAGACCTGGAATATCCCAAGAATCAAGAGCGACCTTGTCACCATCATGATAGGGTTTTAAAAGCATAAGGTCCCACTCTGTCTCCAATGCATTGACCTCTAATTCATAGTAGTTGTGCGTGTCACCATCCGGATCTAAAAATATCTCAAAATCATTGTCCTTATAGACAACAGCATCACGAGCTGTAATGCTCGCCCAAACATGAGGGTCTTCCATATATGCACCAAAATAAAAGTAATTATCATCCCAAAGCATCTTTGCCTTGGTGTCATAGAATGGATCAGGCTTCAGGCTTCCTTCAATATCAACAAAGGAATCTGTCCATTGAACATCTTCCCATACATCATCATCCAGCCTACCATCTATGATGATAGGTGTGTCTGCCTTATGACAAACATAGGTCCGTGGATCATATTCGATCTTTGATCCTGGGAATTCATTTCCCCAAAATCCTTGACCATACATAGGACGAATGATGAGTAAAATAATTGATAGTCTAAAGATGAGGTACATGGGTCATCCTAATTAATGCTTTGATTTTATGTCCAATATTGGCCTCGGGTCCATTGATTTAAGCAGGACAACCGGTGACAGGCAGACCACCATCATCAAAACATATATCTGACCAATACTGAATAGATCTGAAAGAGGGCCTATCAACTTGTTTCCAATGACCACGGAAAGATTTGAGATGGCCATATAGGATGTGAACATGGTCGCTGAGGCCTTGGACCACGAGAGAGCCATGGCAAGGGCAAACATCGCAACGGTACCGATCGCGATAAAAAAGGGATACGCTGCAAGATAAAAGATCTGAAACCAATTGGGTAGCTCATGCATGGTAAGGACCAATAGTCCAAAGATACCTGATAAAATTGAGAAACTGCCCCACCCAAGAAAAAAGACCTTTCTTCTACCAAAACGATCTGCCAAGACGCCTCCCAAGATAGCACCTATAAATTCCAACATTGTGCTAGGCCCTCCAACAAATTGTGAGTAGGAAGCAGGCTCCCACCCTAGTGTTGTATTGTAGAAGACCGGTAATACTGCGCCATTGATACCTTGATTGATAGCAGACAACAATATGAATAATGCAGTAAAATAACATGGCCCCTTTGAGAATGCCGTCAAAAGATCTTTGATGACCTTCATAGGGTTTTGAGCGCTACTTTGATCTTTTATTGATGAAGAGGACCCTCGGCTCCATGGGAATCTCTTTTCTCCTGGACGTTCAATAATGAACAATGGAAAGACCATGATGGCAAACATCAGAATTGTCTGGACAATGATCGTAAAGACAAGACCGTTAGATACAAGTAGGGTTCCCATCACCGCAGCTCCGGTTCCAGTTCCAATGATCTTTGATCCCCACATTGCACCATTGACCTTACCCTGTTCTTTGGGTAACAAGACATCCACGGCCAATGCGTCACAACTCACATCCTGTAGTGATGCAAAACAATTATGAAGAAAGAACATCCATCCCAGAAGGCCAATATTTCCTGATATATCACCCATGAATATCATCGCAATGAGGGTAAGCGCCATACCAGACTGAGCAAATAAGATCCAAGGGCGACGACGGCCCATTGCCTTGTAGGTGAATGAATCAATGATCGGCCCCCAAAAGAGCTTGAATGTCCATGGCAGAGTGGCCATTGCTGTTAGTTGACCAGACTCTACTATCGTTAAACCCTTTGATGCTAGAAAGGATAACAGTGCTGTCAGCATGAATCCCCATGGAAAACCCTGAGCAAAATACAGGATACAGAGCATACTGATCCTCAACCATTTATTGGTCGTCAATGTGTTATTCAATGTAGGGTCACTATTTTTGATCGATGCAGATGTCATTGGGAGAGAATTCCACTGAGCATCTTTTCTGCAAGGGCGCTCATGACCTCATAACCTTTCTCATTTGGATGAACTCCATCAGAGCTATACTCCTTCATCAGCCCATCTCTCTCATCAACCATCTCTGAATGGTAATCCAGATATTCTAGATCCTGCAATGTGACATACTCCTTCAACTTTGTGTTCACGGAGGCAATGGTGGACGGAGGATCCATGATCTCCTTTGCCCATTCATATTCATATACTGGTAGAATAGATGAGAGGACGACCTTTATTCCATTGGACCTTGCTATTTCCGACATTGAGAAAATATTATCAGTGATCATATTGACATTGGCTGGACCAGTGTTGCCTGCAATGTCATTCGTTCCAGCAAGAATGACCACAACAAACGGTCTTAGGCCAACAACATCAGGCTTGAATCGTATTAGCATCTGGGGCGTGGTCTGGCCTCCGATTCCTCTGTTGATGTATGACCTGTCACCGAAATATGTTGGATAAAGATTCGACCATTCCTCTGTGATCGAATCACCCATGAATACAACTCTCCTGTCATTTGGACCTGGTAGGCCCAAGGCCTCATTTTCTCTTGAATATTTTTTAAGATTCGGCCAATCCAGATCAATATCCTGTTCCATTACACTCCTCTATCTTGAAATTTTTTCTAGTTCATCATCTCGTAAAGAGTTCTGATCTTTATGTCTGATCCATCAATATGCTGACCCTCATATGGGTCAAACTCAATTACCACGATCTCATTAGGTAACATGTCAAAATAATTATCGCTGAAGACTCCCCTGACTTTACTTGATCGCAAATGCAATTGACATAGAAAAGAATTTGATCGAATAGTTATCTCGTATTTATCATTGACTTGCTTTACATCATGACCATGATCTGGAAATGGAATATTTAATTCCTTTGGTCTTTTGAAAAAAAGATGGCTCTTGCTCAAAAGGTCACCAGCTGAACGAAGTTCCACTCTAAGCACCAGTTCAGATGTATCACGACCGCTGAGCAAGTCGTCTTTATCAAGAGTTTGAACGATATTTGATGAGAAGGGACGTATCTCAACATCAGATGACTCCTTGAAAAGCAGTTCGCCATCAAAATTAAAAAGTTGAATATTTAGTTCTGCATCATGACCCTGATGTTGGTCATTAATGATGTGCACCTCCACCTTCTCGTCCAGATCGCGCATTGATACGAGGACCGGGCCAAAGAAACGTCTCGCCAGATAGTGCAACGCCTTCCAGTTACCTCCATGGTCAATGCTCGACCATGATATGACCGGCCAGCAATCATTGAACTGCCAATATAGGGTACCCATGCAGAGTGGCATGTTTCTTCTGTGTGCCTCTACTGCAGATCTTATTGCCTGAGCCTGCATGACCTGACTCAGTCCCACAACTGAATCAAAACTATTGTTCATACGGTAATGGTCTTCAATATATCTTAGCAGATTACCTGTCCCAAGAGATGCCTTCTGGTGTGCATTCATCACATCAGATCCCAAACGACGATCTTCCTTTTTTGTAAAGGTCTCTATCGTTCTCATATCAGGGAAGGATTGCATGCCATATTCCGTCATGAATCTTCCCACATTATCATTAAAAGCCTCAAATTCATCACCTCCGTGCCAGACGCCCCAATAGTGATTGTCACCCTTGCCATAGATCTGATCATCATCAGACTGGTCTATGCCATGGCCTGGAGAACTGGGCCAATATAGTCTTCCTGGGTCCAATTCATTACATATGTTAGGTAAAAGCTGATGGAACAGAAGACCATAATCCTTCCAGACAGATTCTGGCAGTTCTTCCTTCCACCCCCAGGAAAGCCACCCAGATGCCACCTCATTGTTCCCACACCAAAGGACTATGCATGCATGGCTCTTTAATCGATTCACCTGATATCTTGCCTCTTTTTCGACCGATCTTAGAAATGCATCGTGAGCGGGGTACATCGAGCATGCAAACATGAAGTCTTGCCAGACCATGATGCCCATCTCATCACATAATTCATAGAAAACATCTGGCTCATAGATTCCACCTCCCCATATGCGCAAGGTGTTCATATTCGCACGAGTGGCATCCTTTAATAAACTCTCATAGTTGGCTCGGTCCAACCGCTCAACAAAAAAATCTGCGGGAATCCAGTTTGCTCCCTTTGAGTATATGGGTAGACCATTCACATGGATCTCAAAGGATTCACCTTTTTGATCCTTCTCTCTATTGATCCTTACATCACGAATTCCAATCTTTCTCTCGTGATGCTCTATCTTATCATTTGTCTGTACAGTTATGGAAAAATCATGTAGTGGCTGATCTCCATGTCCAATTGGCCACCAGAGTTCTGGGTCAATGATCGAGAAAGCACAGTCAAGGTCATTGGTTCCCGGCTTGATCGGAAATTCATGCTCCAATTCTCGACCTGTAAGGGATTCCTTTACCATCACTGAAATATCACTCTCGATCTCTGAAACGACCATCAATTCAATGGACAATTCTGCCATCTCCTTGGAAACATTTTGGTTCATGATCTGGACACCATCAACATGCCAATCATCCCAGCCAATGAGCTCCACGTTTTTCCAGATCCCTGATGTTACAAGACACGGACCCCAATCCCACCCATAATGATATGGGGCCTTACGTGTGAAAGGGCTTGTCTTTCCAGCCTGGTCATTATCAGCAGGAAGACCATGGTCTATAGCCTCCATGTGAGAAGAGACCTCTTTTAAGGGGGAGCGAAAATGGATGATCATCTCGTTCATCCCACTTGCTATGATATTCTTCACATCAGCGGTCCAAGGATGAAACATATTATTGGCGCTGATCACTTTTTTATCATTTAGATAGATATCAGCATAGGTATCCAGACCATGGAAAAAAAGTTCGATCTTTTTTCTCTCTAGAATATTCTTGTCTGGCTCGAAGACCATCTTGTAGGTCCAGTCCTTTTCTGCTACCCATTGCAACTGTGACTCATTTTGCCCAAAAAATGGGTCTGGGATCAGTTCATTTCTCAGAAGATTCAGATGGACATTCCCCGGCACCGCTGCGCTGATCCAATCATTACCATCGTTCGATCCTAGTTGCCATCCATCATTCAAATTCTGATATATTTTCGTACTTTTTTCCAATTGGCCACCCTTAAAAAGGATTTTATTAATTTTATAAAATAGGTTGTATGGAGAATAAGTTTGTGATTATAATATATGTATCTTAATTGAACTATACTATATAATGTTATCGTAAGACAAAACAATAGTAGGTTCTTCTCGAGAAGATATAAATCTAAAACAATAACAAATGGAGTAAAACAGATGCAAAAATCGATATTAAATCGCATCCTAATAGCATGTGCTATCGTTCCGATGGTTATCGTTGCTCAGACATCAGTAGATGTTCCTTGGACAGGAACATCAGGTGAGATGGAAACTTTCATCCATGGTGACACAACGACTACCGGAGAACAGGCACATGACGTTTATGTACTAGCGGCTAACAAGGTTTACTTACAGCTTTCTGAAGTAAACTTAAGCACTAGTTGCGAACTGGTTGGTGCTGAAGCTGGTGATGGAGAACATCCAGCAACAGTGCAACCTATCGCTGGTGACGATGGTAACTTGCAATTCACAGGATGGCCACAAAACCATGTCAAGACACATGGAACTGGTCAAACATATGCCATAAGGAACATCCTCTTCAATGGGGTTGCTGCTGGTCAAACAGCATCACTCTTTGGTGTTCTATCGACCTATGGTGAAAATAATACTGTGGTCGTTGATCATGTGACATCAGTCCATCATCAGATCATCAGTTACTTTAACTTTGGCACAGCTCAACGCTTGCACCTTACTAATAACACTGCGGTACAGTTCACTGTATACGGTGGTGGAATGTGGTGGGGCGGCTTCGTTTGGGGCGGCGGTGGCGGCTGGACCGGCACTTGGAAAGAGTTAAAGGTCCAAAACAATACCGTAGAAGGATGTCACGGTCAGGTCATGGTCATCTATGACAACGGTGTCATTCCTGGTTATAACCCAATCGTCATCGATCACAACACTTTTGTGAACATCACTGACTGGGTCAAGTTCTACAGACACGGTAACAACACCCGTTTCACCAATAACCTTTTTGTCAATACTGTTTCAACAGGTCAGACCCGTAATTCACATGGACAAGGTCCAACA
>CALCSS010000068.1 GCA_937893835.1 uncultured Fidelibacterota bacterium | reverse complement strand
AGGTGGGAATGCTCAGATAAAAGCAATGAAGTCCGTTGCCGGAACTCTCCGTTTGGATCTGGCGCAATATAGAGAATTGGAAGCTTTTGCAAAATTTGGCTCAGACCTTGATAAGGCAACACTCTCTCAGTTGACCAGAGGTGAGCGAATGGTAGAGATACTAAAGCAGAATCAATATGTTCCAATGGATGTTGAAAAACAAATTGCCATTATCTTTGCAGCATCAAAAGGTCATCTAGATGACCTAGATGCTGGCCAGGTCTCTGAGTTTGAGGCAGGGCTATTTGAATACCTTGATGCAAATGCCTCAGATAGCCTTGCATCCATAGTAAGCGAAGGTGCCATTTCAGATGAGACATCGGAGAAACTGGAAAAAGCGATCATAGATTACAAGGTGGGATTCAAAGTCTAACTCTCAATGGCTAACCTAAAGGACATACGAGACCGGATCAAATCGGTCAAGAGCATTCAAAAAGTCACCAAGGCGATGAAAATGGTTGCAGCAGCTAAAATGCGAAAGGCTCAAGAGCGAATGGAACAGGCCCGTCCATATAGTAATTCTCTTTCAGATATAATACAGAATATATTGCCAGACGTTGATAGAGATATGTTGCCACTGTTGGATATGAGGGAAATAAAGCGAAAAGCATATGTTATTGTTTGTGCAGATCGTGGATTAGCAGGGGCATTCAATACGAATCTATTGAAGATTGCTCAAAGAGAGATTGATGAATTTGGGAAAGATAATGTAGACCTTTTCTGCGTAGGTAAAAAAGCTCGGGATCATTTCACATATAGAAACTACAATGTGATAGAGAGCCATGTTGACTTCTGGGCAGAAATGGAATTTGAGAATGCAATGATGATCGGTAGGAGTATCATTGATCATTTTATCAGTGGATCAGTAGATGAGATTCATGTGGTATACAACTACTTTGTAAACATAGGACAACAGGAAGTAAGGTCTGAGACACTCCTTCCACTTTCCTATGATACAAATGAGGCTACTGGTTCTGATCGTTTATATGAACCTTCAAAGGAAGAATTGGTCAATACATTGATTCCAAGACATCTGAATGTTCAGATGTGGAAATATTTGCTTGAGTCATATGCAAGTGAGCAGGCTGCTCGCATGTTGTCTATGGAAAATGCAACGTCAAATGCACAGGATATGATCAAGGATTTAACTTTACAATTCAATAAGGCAAGGCAGGCCGCGATCACGACAGAGATGCTTGAGATCGTGGGTGGTGCTGAGGCCTTAGGTTAATAAAAAGGACATCATCTTATGTCAAAGAACGGAAAAATCTCACAGGTAATGGGCGCGGTCGTCGATGTTGTCTTCGAAGATGGTCATTTACCAGATATTTATAATGCTCTAATAGTTGATAGAGGCGAAGAGGGCACTCTCGTTCTTGAGGTTGCGCAGCACCTTGGTGATTCTGTCGTACGTACGGTCGCAATGGATAGTACAGATGGGTTGGTTCGAGGGCATGAGGTCAAGGACTCTGGAGAACCAATATCTGTACCAGTTGGAGAAAAGACACTAGGTCGTCTATTTGATGTATTGGGAAATACAATTGATCAAAAAGGTGATTGTGAAACTGAGAAAAGAAATCCAATTCATCGCCCGGCACCAAAGCATGAGGACTTGGCCACTTCAACAGAAGCATTGGTAACGGGTATCAAGGTTGTTGATCTGATGGAGCCATACACTCGAGGCGGGAAGACAGGTCTCTTTGGTGGAGCTGGAGTAGGTAAGACAGTTTTGATTCAAGAATTGATCAGGAATATTGCAACCGAGCATGGTGGTTATTCAGTATTTGCTGGTGTCGGAGAAAGAACGCGAGAGGGTAATGACCTCTATGCGGAAATGACAGAATCAGGAGTCATTGACAAGACGACTATGGTATTTGGCCAAATGAATGAGCCTCCTGGTGCGCGTCTGCGTGTTGCATTGAGTGGTCTGGCCATGGCAGAATTCTTTCGCGATGATGAAGGAAGGGATGTATTGCTCTTCATCGATAACATTTTTCGATTTACGCAGGCAGGATCAGAGGTCTCTGCTCTATTAGGTCGCATGCCTTCAGCAGTTGGTTATCAGCCTACATTGTCCACTGAGATGGGGGATCTTCAGGAACGAATCACTTCAACAAAGAAGGGCTCAATCACATCTGTACAAGCTGTGTATGTTCCAGCAGATGACCTTACGGATCCAGCGCCGGCCACTGCATTTGCTCATTTGGATGCAACTAGTGTGTTGGAACGTAAGATCGCAGAACTCGGAATCTATCCAGCTGTGGACCCCCTAGCCTCCACTTCAAGAATATTAGACCCAAGGATCATTGGTGAGAGGCATTATAACGTTGCGCGTGATGTCCAATCAGTTCTGCAACAGTACAAAGATTTGCAGGACATCATTGCAATCCTGGGAATGGATGAATTATCAGATGATGATAAATTGACCGTCTCAAGGGCGAGAAAGATTCAAAAATTCATGTCTCAACCATTCTTTGTTGCAGAACAGTTTACTGGAACACCAGGTAGATATGTTAGCCTAGAAGATACTGTTTCAGGATTTGATGCAATACTAAAGGGCGAGGTAGATGAACTTCCAGAAAGCGCATTTGCATATGTTGGAACGATTGATGAGGCCATAGAAAAAGATAAGAAGTCAGCTGCCTGATGAGTTCCTATAATGTGGAGATCGTGACCCCCATCCGAGAAATTAAACTTGGCGATGTTAGTTATTTGCGTTGCCCTGGATTAGATGGCTCATTCGGAGTTATGAGAAATCATCGAGAAGGTATCTTTGCCTTGTCAGTCGGGGAGGTCAAGGTCACTCAAAATGGCAAAGATGAATATTTTGCCACAAGTGGAGGTTTTGCTGAGATATTAAATGACTCAGTAAAACTTCTTGTGGAGTCTTTGGAAAGATCAAATGAAATTGATGCAGATCGTGCAAATAAATCATTTGAAAGGGCACAGGAAAGGAGAATAAAACAAGATTCAGAATTAAATGAGACAAGAATTGAGGCGTCTTTAGTACGTGCACTAAATCGTTTGAGGATATCAAAAAGATAATTATTTATCCAACTACATTCACTCAAACCGCTCGTAATTTAAGAGCGGTTTTTTTATGCAAAATTTTGATTAGAAATGTTTAAACGAACACATAATTGTGGAGAGATTCGATTCGCTGACCTAAATGATATTGTGATATTGAATGGTTGGGTGAATAAGGTGAGATTGCACGGCCAAGTTGTTTTTGTTGATATTCGTGATAGATACGGTAAAACACAGATCGTATTTGATGCTGATGAATATCAAGGTGACCTTGAAAAGGTAAAGAAAATATCTATGGAAGATGTCCTTTCGATCAAGGGTATGGTTCGGGCAAGAGTACCATCTGCAATAAATCCAAACTTAGAGACAGGCGAGATAGAGGTCTTGGTCTCTGAATTCATCATGCTTAATGAAGCAGCTCCTTTACCGTTCATGCTTAATGACAGAGAGAATGCTGAAGAAGATCTGAGGTTAAAATATCGTTATCTTGAACTTAGAATGGAAGAACTTCAAAAGAATCTATTGACACGTCATAGTACATATCAGGCAACCAGGTCTTATTTATCTGAAAATAATTTTGTGGAAGTAGAGACTCCTGTACTAATGAAATCAACGCCTGAAGGCGCAAGGGATTATTTGGTGCCTAGTAGGATTCACGAGGGGAAATTCTATGCATTACCTCAGTCACCTCAGATATATAAGCAGATTCTAATGATATCTGGATATGATCGTTATTTTCAGATCGTTAAATGTTTCAGAGATGAAGATCTTAGGGCAGACAGACAACCAGAATTCACACAAATAGACATTGAGATGTCATTTGTTGATGAGGAGGACATATTTGGATATATGGAAGGTCTGACACGCCATGTTTTTCAGGTTGTGGCCCAGGCTGATCTACCTGGCCCTTTTCCTAGAATGACCTATAAAGATGCAATGACAACCTATGGCTCTGATAAGCCAGATCTAAGATATGACCTCAAACTCATTGATGTCAAAAAATTCACTGATGCATCTGACTTCAATGCATTTAGTTCGGTGGAGATAGTAAAGGGAATTGTTGTGCAAGGAGGAGCAAAATATTCAAGAAAGATCATTGATGAGTTAACAGAATTTGTTAAAAAATATAAGGCCAAGGGATTGGCATGGATGAAATCACAAGATACTGGATTTGAGGGGGGCATCTCAAAATTCTTTTCTACAGATCTTCAAAAAATGATTAAAAAAGAATTGAAAATGGTAGATGGTGATATTCTATTTATGATAGGGGATGAATCAAAATTAGTTTTAAATGCACTGGGGCATCTCCGCAAGAAAATAGCGCATAAAGAAGATCTGATCAATAAAACTGAATTTTCTCCAGTCTGGATCACTGAGTTCCCAATGTTTGAATTTGATGATGAACAAAACCGTTTTATTGCAATGCATCACCCCTTTACTGCTCCCAGAACAGACGATATCAGTCTTCTAGATACTGACCCCTCTAATGCTCTCAGCCGTGGTTATGATCTAACAATAAATGGTTATGAGATTGCCGGTGGTTCCATCAGGATACATTCTCCCAAAGTACAGGAAAAAATATTTTCATTACTTGGGTTGAGTCAAGAAGAGGCCATAGAAAAATTTGGATTTTTGGTAGAGGCACTCACTTATGGTGCTCCACCACATGGTGGAATTGCATTTGGATTTGATAGACTTGTAATGTTGCTAGCAGGTACTGATAATATTCGAGATGTTATTGCATTTCCAAAGACCACATCTGCAGCATCTTTGATGGATGAGAGTCCAAGTTCGGTAAGTGAATCTCAGTTAAGCGAATTGGGGATCAATATCAACAAACCCAAAGACCCATAGATGTGTTTGATCCTCTTTTGATTTGACAATAAACAAAAATATATAGGTAGATAGGCAACCAAACTAGCTATAAAAATCATCTAGATAAATATAGCTCAATGGGTGAGTAAGTCCTAACGGCTTTCAATCAACTACCCATCCATACAATCAAAGTATAGATGATTAAACCTATTTTTTCAGTAGTAGAGAGTTTGTTACAAATCTCACGCCTCTCTTTTATGTCTTTGATCTCCCATATCAATTAAAACCTATAATTTGACTCCAAAATATGTGAGGGTGAATATGGTCAAGCCATAGCAACTAATTGTTATAATAATTGAAATAATAAGGCTTAAATAAAAGTTAATTCCATAATTGATCAATATTGGGAAAGTAATGAATAGTGCCATAGATGGAAGGACCATCCATAGAATGCCATTTGAGAGAGCCTTGACCTTTTCAATGTCATTGGTGTCAAGGTAAAGCCATATCATAGATAGGACAGAAATAAGAGGGATAGAAGCAATAAGTCCACCAATGAAGGTATTTCTTTTTGCGATCTCTGAAACAAGTACAATAATTCCTGAAGAGATAATTATCTTAATAATATTTTGTAACATCATTTCTTAATTTTTTTAGGGGAATAATTTTCTTATCTGTACCACACTATTTTTGATGCATAGGTCAATCGT
>CALCSS010000067.1 GCA_937893835.1 uncultured Fidelibacterota bacterium | reverse complement strand
TGCCTCTGGAGCACCCTATTACATTGAGGCCGAATATGACCCAAATAGTACCGAGGCAATAGGTGGTGGTTTCTACCAGACAGAGTGTGCGGCGATCGTCTATGACAGATGGTATAATCCGGTCGAGGATTCAACCTATGTGTATTGGAACATCAACCCACTTCCCCCTGATACCCTGATCGATGCCTTTGTCGAAGGTGTGAGCTATACCAACAATGAAGGAGTATTGAGCAGTACAGCAACTCCAGGAGTTGCAAGGTCAAGCATTGTCTATTCTACTGATGCGATCGGCGACATAGGTCAGGTCCGTGCACTGACTTTTGGTACAAACGGTGACTCTGTGGCATCCTACATAAATGAAGATGAAGGGGATGCGACACTCTTCTTCCTACCTGGACAGGTCTCAATGTTGGCTGCGGCTACCTATCATGATTTCAGTCTTCAAGGAAGCCCGGCGCAGATAGAGGTCGCTGCACTTGTAATTGATTATTATGGTAATCCTGTCGTAGATGCACCTGTTGCCTTTGGTGGAACGGGCGTCAACCAATGGTTGGAACTTGGCATTGAGGCATACACGGATGCTGAAGGGATAGCGGGCATAGAAGATGGCTGTTTTTCCTGGCGAGACTATGGTGCTGATGATGATCCGTCAACCTTGGACATGGGAACCTTCAACCAACATCATGATGCATTTGACCTTGATGGTGATGGATTGATCGATACATCAGAAATTTCCGAGCCATTTGACGATTTTGGATATGATGGTATTGAGGGTACTTTTGACCAGGGTGAGGGAAATGGTGTTTGGGACGGCTATTCAATGATCAACTGTGAGCCAGTGGTACGCACAGATGAAGATGGTTACGCGAGGATAATTGTTGAATTTGTCGAGAATCTATGTGTACTAGCAAATATTGATGATACACAGAACCCGAATATCTGCTCCTATGATGATTTCACATCAAGCCTATCAGCCACACTCCTCATCCCAGAGATCACGACCAGTGACCCTTTGGATATTCTTCTTGTGAGGTCACCGGCCGAATGTCCTTAATAAATTCAAAATTATTTACATAGGAACTAGAAAATGAGTCAAGATTTCAATCCCCAATTCTCAAAGATAGGTGAGATACTTATAAAGAATGGAAAGGCCACCGAGGGTGGTATAAATGAGGCACTGGCACAACAAAAGACGACCAACGAGAAGATAGGTATCACTCTGGTCGAGATGGGTCTCATTGAAGAAGATGATTTCACGACCGCATACAGTCAACAGCTCGGATATAAAAAGGCAGATAATTTCATCCTGCTAGAGGCCGATTCACAGGTCGCAGCATTGATCCCTGAGGATTTTGCAAGGGAGAACAGGGTACTCGGGATCAGTAGCAATGATACGACCATAGTTGTTGCCATGGAAGACCCTGATGATGTTGTATCTGTTGACTCGATCAAACGGCTGACAAATCTAAACCCCGATATTATTGTGTCTGGTCCTGCTCTGCTTGAGAAGGCCCTTGATAAGGTTTACGGTGAGATACAAAAAACGGCCGAGGTTGCTGAGACAATTGACAGTATAACCGTGATCTCAGGTGAGGAGGGATCTCAGGAGGAGGTTGATCTCTCGCCTGATAAGGCATCAGAGGAAGATGCACCTATCGTAAAATTGGTTAATTTGATATTCCAAGAATCGATCAAAGAGCGAGCCACTGATATTCACATTGAGCCTATGGAGGCCCAGGTATATGTTCGCATAAGGATCGACGGAGTGCTGCAAACCATCATGACACCACCGATCACATCCTTGAGTGGCCTTGTCACTAGGATCAAGATCCTTTCTAATCTCAATATCGCTGAGAAGCGCTTGCCTCAAGATGGAAGATTCTCAGTGAAGTCACCTAGCAAGGACATTGACATTCGTGTATCTATTCTGCCAACAGTCTATGGTGAGAAGGTTGTCATGCGTCTCCTTGATAAGACAGGTTTTGACTTTAATCTCACATCATTGGGCTTTCCAAAGGAAAATTTGGGAACCTTCAAGAAGGTCATCAACCAGCCCTATGGTATGGTAGTGGTCTCTGGCCCAACCGGTTCTGGTAAATCTACATCCCTGTACGCTGCACTAAAAGAGATCAAGAGTGAGAGGACAAACATAACCACGGTTGAGGATCCTGTTGAATACCAACTTGATGGGGTCAATCAGGTACAGGTCTTTGAGGATATTGGTCTGACCTTTGGATCGACGCTTCGTTCTATTCTAAGGCAAGACCCTGATATCCTATTGATCGGTGAGATACGTGATGGAGAGACCGCTGATATTGCAGTGAAATTTGCATTGACGGGCCACCTTGTCTTTTCAACGGTCCATGCCAATGATGCGCCAGGTACCATAACCAGGCTCCTTGATATTGGAATTGCTCCATTCTTGGTTGGTTCTTGTCTCAATCTAGTGATGGCACAGAGGCTTGTAAGACGTTTATGTAGTAATTGTAAAGAGGAATACACCCCTAACAAGGAAGAACTAGCGATCGTAGGGCTTGATGAGAAAAAAATAAAAGCTCCCCTCTACCAAGGGAAGGGCTGTGCAGAATGTCGAAACACAGGGTATAAGGGCAGGCTAGCGATATTTGAGATGATTCCAATGGCAAGGGATCTAAGAAAACTTGTTTATGACAATGCCAATGAGGATGAGATCAGGCAGACTGCACTAGAGAATGGGATGACCACCTTGAGAGATGCAGGACTATCTAGGGTGTTAGATGGTACGACATCAATAGAGGAGATCATGCGATCAACGGTTGAAGATCTATAGTGGCCATATATAATTATTTAACAAAAAACTCTGAGGGCAAGAGGAAAGAGGGCGAGATTCGCGCTGATTCCTTGGATACTGCGATCCAGAAACTATCGTCCAATGGACAAATGGTAATATCACTGAAGGAAGTTGATGATACATTTGATTTTTTGGGGCCATTCATTGACGAGATACAACTTTCCATAGAAAAAGCAAAGAATCGAATTCCTCTATCAAATATTGTTTTCTTTACCAGGCAGTTGGCGACCATGTTCTCTGCAGGACTCACGCTCGAAAGGGCGATCCAGAGCCTAGGCGCTGAGGAAAAGCACCGAAAGTTTAAAAGGATATTAGGTACAGTGAGTGATAATATTCGCAAGGGCCTAAATCTATCAGAGTCACTCTCAAGGCATCCTGGTGTCTTCAATACATTGTTTGTGGCAATGGTCAAGGCTGGTGAGGTTAGTGGGAATTTGAATGAGATCTTGGAAGAATTATCATCTTATTTAGAGAATTTGGATGATACACGCAGGAAGGTGAAATCTGCGATGAACTATCCAATATTCATGATCTTATTTCTCATTGGCATGCTGATGGTCATGCTCTTGGTCATCATCCCCAAATTCTCTCAGGTCTATGCACAATTAGGCGCAGGTCTTCCTGCTGCGACAAGGCAGATGATAGATTTTAGCACTTGGTTTGGAAACAATGTTGGTTTTCTTACATTTATCATATTTACTATCAGTACAATTATCTGGCTTATATCCAAAACACAGAGAGGTGGATTTGCACTTGACTCATTCATGCTTAAGCTTCCTGTTTTTGGCAATCTAACGGAGCAGTCTATATTGAATAAGTTTTGTAAGACATTTGGTATCCTGATCGGTGCGGGTGTCCCTGTGCTTGAGACCACTGCGCTATTGAGGAAAGTGGTTGACAATAAGGTCTATGAGCGAGCGATAGATGATGCATCAGATCTCATAAGGGACGGGTATAATATTTCTACGGCTCTGAGGAGGACTGAGGTATTTCCGTCTATTCTTTTGCAGTTGGCCTCTACAGGAGAGGACACGGGAGAATTGGATGATCTCTTAGATAGAGCTGCGGATTATTATCAAAAACAAGTTGATGCATTGGTCGACAGGATGACGACCCTGATAGAGCCGCTGCTGATCTTACTTGTTGGAGCGGTCATTGCATTGATGGTCGTTCTCACATATTTACCTGTATTTCATCTTGGATCAGCACTTCAGTCAGGACTATAGGATGGAAATACTTATTCCAATATTGTTCGGTCTTATCTTAGGAAACGCTGTCAAACGTTTGGTCAACTGGCTTGCAATTGAAGATTATATCATGAGCAATAGAAATATTTTTCTTGAGGTGGTGGGTATGGCCATAGTGACCTGGGGTTCCCTTAATCTGGATATGCCTGAGGCTATTGTCTTTTCAGTGATCGCAATGACACTTGCAGGTATATCGGTCATTGATTATCATACGTTTCAAGTTCCTCTCATTTTCATCATTATAGGAGTCATCACTTCCTTTGTTGGGATCTTGTTTGATGTGATATTCCTCTCTGCGGCGCTATGGGGAATATTTGTCGGTGCTTTCATCCCTCTTGTTATAGTGGGTATATTGTGGAGTATCACCAAACGCCAAGGTATGGGTTATGGGGATATCCAAATGGGCATAGTGCTAGGCGCCTGGTTGGGCCCAATGAGAATGGCATTGACCTTGTTTGGAGCCTCGGTATTGAGTTTGTTGGCATGGATAGGCGTTTCTCTGATAAAGGGATTTGATAAGGATAGGGCAATACCCCTGGGGCCATTTTTATCCTTTGCAGGAACAGGGGCATACATTGGTAGTTTCTACTACCCTGAATTCTTTCATTTATTGATGATACAATAGAGGCAGACATGAGAAAAATACGCGACTGGACATGGATCATTCCATTACTGTGCAATTTGATTGCATCAGAGAGTAATGTAGAGACCGCATATGGTGGATTTGGTATTACATCCATGGAAAGACAACTAATATTCGCCAATCCTGGATACGAGATCAAGCAAATTGAAAAAGATGGGGTCTTATATATAAGACCGGAAATGGAGGGAGCAGGTTCAAAGTCCTTACCAGGTCAGCCTGATCTCCCAACGATCTCAACACATTATGCCGTTGAACCTGGCAAGACTTTCACAATCGAGATCTCAATTCAAGAGTTTGAAATCATTGAGAATGTGGAGGTCCTACCATTTGACACATGGGAATCAGAACCAACGGGTATTGTGACCAAGGGTAATATTTATGATCAGGCTGGACCATTCCCTGAAAATATCGCAACCGTCTCTCAGCCAATGGTCTTTCGAGACATTACCATGGTCCAGGTCTCATTGACCCCATTCCAATATGACCCAGTGTCAAAGACATTGACCGTGATACATAGTGTTGAGCTGGAATTGGTAGAGTCAGGTTCGACTGATGCACCATTCATACCAGAGAAAAGATCACGCGCCTTTGAGGCTCTATATGAGTCAATGATCGTTAATCACAGTGATCTTAGCCGGGACGATGATGATTATCAAAGGCCTGCTATTCTATATGTTCTGCCAAGCAATATAGGTAACCTACTGGGGACTGTTGAAGAATTAATGGATTGGAAAAAGAGGGTTGGTTTTGATGTCCAATATGTATCATCCTCGAGTGTCGTCAATAATAGAAATAACCTGAAGAATTATATCGAGGATGCATATGAGACCTGGGAAAATCCACCCGTACATGTGACAATAGTTGGTGATGCGACGGGGAGTTATGATATCCCAACATGGACTGAGTCATATAGCGGATATAGTGGTGAAGGCGACATGCCCTATACCACACTTGAGGGTGGTGATGTGTATCCTGAGGTCTTTATTGGCAGAATTTCATTCTCTAGTAGTTCACACTTGAATACTATCATAAGCAAGACACTGAACTATGAATCTGATCCCTATATGAATGAGAATTGGTTTCAGCGTGCCTGCCTAGTAGGCGACCCCGCTACATCAGGGATATCTTGTGTCATTACCAACGAACATATCAATGAGATCCTAGACCTATCTGGTTTTGAGGAGGTCAATACGGTATACAGTGGCTCTTTTCCAAGTCAGATGGTCTCAGGGATGAATGATGGGGTTAGTTTTTTTAATTACAGAGGCTACTATGGTGTAAGTGGATTTGGATCAAGTGATGTCAATAGTACCTCGAATGGTTTCATGCTCCCTGTTGCGACAGTGATCACATGTGGTACAGGTTCATTTGGTTCAAGCAGTGGTGAGTCGCTCATCGAATCATTCATCAGGGCTGGCACACCGTCCAATCCAAAGGGGTCGGTCGTATGTGTGGGGACCGCTACTCTTGGTACGCATACCATGTTCAATAATCTAGTGGACATGGGATTCTACTATGGGACCTTTATCGAGGGCATTGAGACTCCCGGTGCTGCACTTATGTATGGAAAGATGATGCTTTATAAGAATTACCCATCAAACCCTAATAATTACTGCCATACCTTTACCCATTGGAATAACCTGATGGGAGAGTCATCTCTACAGATGTGGACCGCTTTTCCTGAGATGACAACGGTCACACATCCATACAGCCTGACCAAGGGCACCAATTATGTCGATATTCTTGTGGAAAAAGAGAATGGCGAGGTAGATGATGCCTGGGTGACGATACTTATGGATGGTGAGATCTTTGAGTCCGGGTATACCAATTCTCAGGGCTTTGTACGATTACCAATAAATTCGATCGAGACGGGTGAGGTTTTGGTGACAGTGACCAAAAAGGATCATTATCCATATCAAAATTCATTCCAGATCCACGATCCTGGAGTTGCCGTTGGTCTTTCAGAGTCACCATACACGATCGATGATGATGGTCTAGGTAATTCAAATGGGAATGGTAACCTCATTGCAAACGGTGGAGAGACCCTTGAGATCTATGTGACAGCAAAGAATTATGGTTCAGAGGATGCAACAGGGGTTGTGGGGCAACTGTCAACCACCAATGGGAGTGTGTCCATAGACTCTACAGTTAGCATTTTAGATTTTGGTGATATTGCATCAGGCCAAACCGCTACCGGTAGTGCTCCATTTATTGTTAGTCTGGGAGATGGACTACCTGACGAAACTGATCTTGGATTACTTGTGACCTTCTCTGATGCAGAAGGAAATTCATTTGGTGGAGTGTTGAATATAATGTCTTCTGGTAATGCATTACTTGCAACCAGTGTGGATGTCCTTGGCTCTGCTAGCGACATCCTGAGTCCGGGTGAATCATCATATATAAAGATAGAATTGAATAACAGTGGATCGACAAATGCAGTATCTGTTTCTGGAACGATCACATGCGCAAGTCCATTCGTTGAGATAATCGATGGATCTGGATCCTGGACGATCGTTTCCTCTGGTGGTGCATCCTTCAATGGGGATGAC
>CALCSS010000066.1 GCA_937893835.1 uncultured Fidelibacterota bacterium | reverse complement strand
CCTCAAAACCAAGATTTCCGTATGAATCGTATGAAATGTCTACATAGGGATCAATATCATAATCTTCCACACAAGCAAAAATGGTCAGTATTATCAAGATTATCTTTAATTTATCTTTCATGGTCAAAACTCATATACGAATTCAGTCTGAAAATTTCTACGCAGTGGTGGGGTGCTTACCAACCTAGGTCCATCTTTATCTGTCAGATTATTAAGTGCGACTCTGATGACATAGTCCTTGAAGCTGTAGGACAGAGTCATGTCAACAAGAAGGTTACCACCTATTGCACCGGGATTATCATAGAACTGATTTGGAGATAGACTGATCATGTCCGGATCATCGGTACTAACATGGTATCCACTCACAAAATCAAATTTTGAGGAATAGGTCAGACTCAACTTGACAAATAGATCTTCAAAGAACAGATTGTTCTTTCCAACGGCCACAAATCCCTTGGTGGATGGTGCATTGAAAGCTAAAGAATTTTCCTTGGGGCTGATTGCCTTTACCAGGTTATTCAAAAAGTAATTTAATGTATCATTATCAAAGTTCTGTTGTTCCCACTCTGCTAAAGATGGCATCTCATTATCGTGCTCGTCATCAAATAGAACATTACCATAGTATGACATGCTGAAAGAAAATTCAAGATCATCGATCGCGTACTTTGCCAGTAGATCAAAGCCATAGACTTTGGTAAGTCCTGTAGATGTATAGGAATAGACCGCTTGGATCCTATCAAGATAATTATCTATGTGATCAGTGCCTTCATGGGTTACCCATTGGCTATGAAACGGTGCATCATTTGGATAAAAATTATGTACCATTCTCAATGGAGTTATGAAATTCTTATATTTTGAGTAGAAGGCAGATACATCAAGAAATAGCCTCTGATTTACAATTTTCTTGAGTCCTATCTCATAACTATCAACGATCTCTGGCCTAAGTGGTGGTACCTCAATAGTCTCATTGATCTTGAATCCATCTTTATTGCCCATGAAGACCGTATTGAGCGGCGACCAATAGACAGTATTCAGATCAATGAGGCCTGCTCTTACCTTGTCTGCATATTGTGGATCAAAGAAATTGACGACCTTCCATGACCTTGAGATCCTATCATAATATAGTGGTATGAATGCATTGCTCTGATTCGCATTATAATATTGGAGAAGATGTAGATTAAAGATCGAGGGAGTCTGGAAGGCTCTATTCATGGTAAAGCGAATATTTCCGCCTTTTAGACCATTCCACTGTAACGCTAGACGAGGACTATAATTATAATCAAAATAGGTGTGCTTATCGATTCGAGATGCGGTGACAAATTTAAGATCGTATGGCAGATCGGTAGTATACTGAATGTAGGCGCCGACTTCATTTATCTTTATCTCATCTCCAATTATAGAGTCTGGCTTGGCCCACCAAAAAGGTCTTGAATCAGGACCTCTGTCATTAAGAAAAAGTCTATTTGATTCTGGCCTATAGAGTGAGAAATCAGCTCCTACTATGATGTCACTGGTCCTTGAGATGTTATGGTTGAACTGTGTGTCACCCCTCAATACATTGTTTGTCAAAAAATCTTGTTTCATGTTCTTTGAGACAGCATCGTAAATGTCACTATTATCACGAAGCATCGTATAATAGACCGCATCGGAATTCCAATATTTCTCGCCCTTGGTATTCAGATAATGTAGTCTTGCAAAATATCTATCTGATGTGACCTTTAACCATACGGAGGAAGTGTTGTAATCAATAAAATTCAGGCCGGCATCAAATGGCAAATAGGAATGATTGAAATAATATTCTGCTCCCCCTGCTATCTCAAGATCTCGATTTAGCTCATAGTAGAAGGCCATGTTAGACTTTCTCCTTACCATCTGCCTTTCAAATTTGGTGTTCATGACCATCCTTTGCTCAGT
>CALCSS010000065.1 GCA_937893835.1 uncultured Fidelibacterota bacterium | reverse complement strand
TAAGATCGGCTGTGATGTGATCAACGTGGGCTACCACGAACTTGCGGCCGGATATGATGTGCTCATGAACCTGGTGAGAGAAACGTCCATCCCATTTGTATCTGCCAATCTATTGGACCCTGATACTGAGGAGCTCCTGTTCAAACCGTATTCTGTGATCAAGCGTGGCGGGATCACGTTTGGTGTGATCGGTCTCACTGACCTTGTCTCTGATACGCTTGGTGATATATTGGTGGACGACTTCACGGTCGCCGGCAACATCTATCTGAGTGCCATGGAGGGAAGGGTGGACATGACCGTTCTTTTGGTCAATAGTGACAGGTCCACCTACAAGGATCTCCACGAGATCTTTCCATCAGCCGATCTGATCTTCACAAGTGGCAGTACCTTCATGACCAGGCCCATGATGAATCAGGAGGAGAATGGACCATTTGTTTTCTCATCAGGTAGAGAGGGTCGTTATCTCAATCAGGTCGATGTATCACTGGTTGATGATAGTGATCGAATTGTCAATCGATCTTACTATGAGGCGAAGGTCAAATACCTCAAAAAACGGATCGATAGATACCAAGACAAGGACCCCAGTATTCCTCTTGAAAAACTCTATGTGGATCAGCCCAATGTGCTCATCAACATTGAGGACAGTCAGAGAGACATTAAGAGAATGGAGGACATCTTGAGCGAAAGGTCCAACAGCATCTACTTTCAGAATGTGGCCATGGACGCCAAGGTCAGCGACCATCCAGAGATGCTCGATCATGTGAACAGATCACTGGAAAGATGCAAGGCTCTGGTAAAGGTTAGGTAGGTCAATTATTCAGGAACAATTTTCACTCTATGGTGTTACATTCATTAAAGGTATATTGCCCTAACAAAAAAAATATTGAGGTTATCATGTACAAGAACATTCTACTCCCCATTGTTGCTACGGTCATCTTCTTCGGATGTGCAGGATCAAAGACCAAGCCCCTTTCGAACAAGGACCTTCCTGACTGGTATCTGAACCCACCAAAGTTCGAGGATCGGTTTGTGGGAGTGGGAGACGCGCTTCGTCCCCAGTTCAATCTCTCAAAGCAGGTAGCAACTGAACGGGCCAGGGTGGAGGTCGCAAGGGCCGTTGAGACCACGGTCAATTCCGCATTGAACGATCACATGCAGGCAACCGGAATGGGAGCAGAGGCTGGGGCCACCGAGTTCACAGAGTCCGTGTCAAAGTCACTTGTCAATACGACCCTGAGAGGTTGCACCATAGAAAAGACAGAGATCTTCAAGGATAGGGTCTTTGTCATGGTGACCTATGATGCGAACAAGGCCAGGGAAGAGGCAAAGGCTGTTGCCAGGCTTGAGGCCAAGAAGGAAGAGGCACTTTATAATGAGTTCAAGGCCCGCCAGGCCTTTGATGCATTGGACCAGGCCATGGACAGGATGAAGGGTGCATCAAGTGTTGCATCCCCTGAATAGTTATTAAAGTAGAGACCCTATCTTCTTGAGCATTTCCTGATACTCCTTCTCCTCGAAGAGTCGTGTCAAAAATACTATCCTCCCGTCCTGGTCAATGACCACGTTGCGGGTGACGCCAGCATTCTTGTCAGCGAATAGTCCAAATATATTTGCACCTGGGTCAAGCGCGAGAGGGTATGTCGTACCTATGTCATCCTGAAATTTCAAGACGGTCTCCAGTGGCTCGTCCCGGTCAACTCCTATGAGCACGACACCCTTGTCCTTGTACGCCTGCCAGACATCCTTCTCTAGGTGTGGCATCTCCTGCCTGCACACCGAACACCAGCTCGCCGTGAATTGGAGTACCACGACCTTGCCCCTGAGGTCTTGTAGTCTGACCGTCTCACCGGTGACATACTCCATGGTCAGATCTGGGGCCATCTCACCAACGTTGACCAGATAGCCTCTCTCATCGGCGCCTCTCTTATTGACCATTTCAACAAAGGGACGGCTTCCTTCCCTCAGTCTACGGTCCTGGGTCTCAAGGTCGACCTCGTAGAGACCAAATTTCATGCTGTATCCCTCGGCCCATTCAAAGTTGTCCATGAGGCTCCAGTAGAAATAGCCACGTACGTCGATCCTCTCTCTGAGTGCCTGGTTCAAGGCATAGAGGTATCTCTTGATGAAAAGAGGACGGACGCTGTCGCTGTCATCCGCCAGACCATTCTCGGTCACATAGATCGGAACACCCATCCTGGAAATGGTCTTGAGCGCCCTGTGAAACCCCTCTGCGTATAGAGGATATCCCATGTCGGTCATGATGTCCTGCTCACGCGTATCAAAAACAAAAGGCTCTACCGCGTTCAATTGTCCCTTCACATGCATTCTGGAGTAGTAGTTCAGGCCAATGAAGTCGAGTGTCCCGACCGCCAGTTCATTTGACATCTTATTGTCCACCATTCCGGGCATGTAGAATGAAGACTCTCCGGTCTTCAGAAACTCTAGCGGGGCGTTCGTGTAGACATCGTTCAGTATTTTGCTAAAGGCCCAGTCCAGTACGTGCCACCTTCTGTAGGGATCGAATTGAAAGATATTTTTGACCAGTCCGATCTTGTTCCCATCAGACCCTGGAATGGACTTCAGTTGGTGGTAGGTCCTCACATGCGCGTTCAGCATGTTCTCCAGCACGGTTCCGGCCAGGATGGGGTCCTTTTTACCAGGAGGGAAGATCCCATTGAAATAGCCTTGGGCCACAAAGACGGACGGCTCATTGAATGTACACCACATTGGCACAAGGTCCCTGAGCTCATTGAACACAAGTTCAGAGAATCCAACAAAGTGATCGGTATTCTCCTCCTTCTCGAATGCTCCCATCTCTTCAAACCATGTGGGATGGGTGAAATGGTGGAGGGTCACCACAGGCGTGATGTCTGCCTCCACAAGCGCCTCACACATCCTACGGTAGTGTGCCAGGGCCTCGAGGTCGTAGCGACCTTTCTCAGGCTCAATTCGAGACCATTCAACGGAGAATCTATAGTGACTCACACCTAGGTCCTTCATGAGGATTATGTCCTCAGGATATCGATTCCAGTGATCTGCGGCCAGGCCTGATCTGTCGTTGTTGTGTATCCGAGATATGCCACCGTCATCGACAGACCTCTCCCACTCATACCAGTTGTTATTTGTATTGTTGCCCTCGACCTGATGTGCGGCAGTGGCAGTTCCCCATGCGAAGTTAGATGGAAAGTGAATGTCACTTGTATTGATACTATCCCATTGCCACTTGACATCAGGATTCATTTGCGATAGATAGGTCACGACCACCACCCATCCGATCAAGAAAGTGACGGCCAGAGTGGTCACAACTTTGAGAAAGGGTCTCAGATCTTATATCCCTGGTCTCTCATCCACTGATCATTCGGAAACTTGGTCATATAGTTACGTATCCCATCCGGCAGGATCACCAAACATTTTTGATCTTTGTCCAGTCTATCTGCACTTTTGAGCGCGGCGACCATTGCAGAGCCAGATGAGCCACCACAAAGAAGACCCTCCTTCCTCACAAGTTTACGTGCCATGATGAATGATTCCTCATCCTCTGTCTTGACATATTCATCTACCAGGGAGTTGTCCAGGACATCTGGAAAGAAATCATAGCCTATGCCTTCCACAAGGTATGGCTCAACATCTTTTCCACCTCCGAGGATGGATCCAACCGGGTCCGCTCCGATGATGATGACGTCCGGGATCTCTTCCTTGAGGCGCCTGGCCACACCGGTGATCGTGCCACCCGTGCCCACGCCCATGACCACCATATGTAGGTCCGTGCCGAAATCATCCAAGATCTCCTGGGCTGTCCCATCATAGTGCGCATCAGGGTTTGAGGGGTTTGCATACTGATCTAGGATGTGAGAGTCTTTGATCTCACTCTGTAGTTTTTTTGCGATTTGAATGTGACTCTCTGGGTCATCTGATGCAGCCTCAGTGGGTGTGCGAATGATCTTGGCGCCCAATGCCTCCAGTGCGATCTGTTTTTCCTTGCTCATTTTTTCAGGCAGAGTAATGATGCACTTGTAGCCCTTGATCGCAGCAGCGAGGGCGATGCCCTGTCCCGTATTGCCTGAGGTGGGTTCAATGAGAGTGTCCCCGGGCTTGATCCTGCCAGAATTCTCAGCGTCCTCGACCATTCTCCAACCGATCCGGTCCTTGATGGAACCGCCCGGGTTGAAATATTCACATTTGGAGAATAACGTGCATTGAAGTTCTTTCCCGATATGGTTGATCCTCACTACGGGTGTGTTGCCGATCGTGGTCAGTATGTTATCGTAAATCATATCTTCTTATGTAAAAAATTATCCTTTTGATCAAAAACCTTTCTATAAATTATGGAACTTCAATCAATCTTAATATGGAAAACATCAGTGATAAATGAGTCAAAAAAACTAGTTGGTCCCTTTTTGATCGACCTCAAGAACAGATTCAGGGAGATAGCAGGTGAGGACCAGATCATTGACAAGGGTGAGTTCCGCCACGGTCTGGGAATCGCCAATCATGATATCTCTGACAGATTGTTTGATATCTTTGATCAGGATGGCAGTGGCTCG
>CALCSS010000064.1 GCA_937893835.1 uncultured Fidelibacterota bacterium | reverse complement strand
TATAGATCTTATATATGTCTTGTTTAAGTCCAGGCGTAGCCATGCCTCCATTTCTAGAACTTGCACCCCAACCAATATTATGCTCTTCAAGTATGGCGACTGAAATACCATGATTGACTAAGACGCGTGATGCAGCAAGACCTGTATAGCCACCACCAATAATCGCAACATCGATCTTTTCTGGAATATCAGATGTGATATCAGTACCAGCCCCTGGTGAATGCTCATCTGTCCAATAAACTGAGGCTTTCATTTCTTTATTTAAGTGAGGCTTTCACTGATTCCTCAAATATGTTCAAAGTATGATCAATGACCTCATCAGTATGTGCTTCACATAAAAACCAAGGCTCTCTTGGATCATTCTCTATCCAAATTCCTCGATCATACATGTTATTCATTATAGATTCATATAGATCATCATTGCTATGTGCCAGATCTCGCACTTCCTCAACTTTCTTGTCAGTGATAAGAAACCCTTGAATGTTTGGATGTCCACACATTTGATGTGGTAGATCAGCATCAGTAAGTATTTGGTCAAGACCATTTTTTAATCTGGTGCCTCTTTCAGAAAGATTCTTTAACACAGGAGATTCACTTAGAATGTCAAGTACGGCATTTGCTGCAGCCATGCTAATGCCATTCGCACCAAATGTTCCAGCATGGGTTACACTTCCACCACCTATCACATCCATAATCTCTGACCTTCCTCCAAAAGCAGCAACTGGCAATCCATTACCAAGGCTCTTTGCGTAAGTTGAAATATCTGGAATCACACCATATGTTTCACGTGCACCACCATTTGATAGACGGAAACCTGTTTTTACCTCATCAAAGATCAAAACAATATTGTACTTATCACAAAGAGATCTCAAATGTTGCAAGAATCCATCCTTTGGTTCAATGCCTGTGATATTTCCAAGGCACGGTTCAACAAGCATTGCACCAAGTTCTCCATGATGGTCCTTGACACATTTTTCAACAGCATCAAAATCATTGAAGGGCAAACAAAATACATAATCTCTTATCTTATTGGGAATTCCAGAACCAACCTGAACAGGGATTGGTGAGGTTCGAGATCCCATTGCACTTACAGAAGAGGAGGCTGTGCTAAAAAGCACATAATCATGTGCGCCATGATATTGTCCCTCAAATTTTATGAATTTTTCCTTATTGGAATAACCACGGGCCGTACGCAAGGCATGCATCGTTGCCTCTGTGCCAGTATTGGTGAATCTTAGTTTCTCCATACTAGGAATCATCTTCACTAATTTTTCAGCAACAATAACCTCTAGTTCAGTGGTTGCAGCAAATGTTGTACCATTGTCTAGGTGTTCACTGACCGCATGGTTAACCCTGTCATCGGCATGTCCAAGGATGATGGGGCCCCAACCAAGACGGTAGTCGATAAATTCATTCCCATCCGCATCCCATATACGAGCACCTTTACCTTTTGAGATTACAGGTGTTTGTTTTTCACCCAAATAACGAAAGTTTGAGCTCACACCCTTGACAAGAACTTCTAGGGCTCGATCAAATATGGGTTGTGAAATTTCTCTTGAATATGTCATAAATGCTCCGTTGTTCCTCACCAAGTTATATAAAACGACTATAGTTTTTCATCAAATATCTAACATATTTTTGATGACTGATTTTTCAATGATTACTGGTTATAATTCTCTCATGAATAAAAAAGCTGTAGTACTTCTATCTGGTGGGCTCGACTCTACAACATGCCTAGCTATCGCAAAAGATGCGGGGTTTAAAGTATATGCTTTGACGATCAATTATGGGCAACGTCATGATTTTGAGTTAAATGCTGCCAATCAGATCATTGATCATTACAATATTAAAGATCATAGTATCGTTGATATAGATCTATCACAATTCGGAGGTTCGGCATTAACTGATGACATAGAAATTCCGAAGGATAGAAATGAGAATGAGATGTCGGACATACCTGTCACATATGTTCCCGCAAGAAATACTGTTTTCTTATCGCTGGGTCTTGCTTGGGCAGAGACCCTAGAGGCATATGACATATTCATTGGAGTGAATGCACTAGACTATAGTGGTTATCCAGATTGTAGACCAGAATATATCTCTGCATTTGAAAAAACTGCAAATCTTGCTACAAGAGCAGGTGTATCAGGAAATACCTTTAGGATCCATACTCCACTAATAAATATGACAAAATCTGAAATAATCTCGATAGGGCTGCAGCTTGGCGTTGACTATGGTTTGACATCAACCTGCTACGACCCTCGTCATAACGGAGACCCCTGTGGCCATTGCGATGCTTGCCTCCTCCGGTTAAAAGGATTTGAGGAATCAGGGAACATTGATCCACTCAATTATTCTGATCAATGATGTATAAGGTAAAAGAGATCTACTACACATTGCAGGGTGAAGGATTTCATACTGGGAGGCCATCGATATTCATTCGATTTACGGGGTGCAACTTATGGACTGGTCTAGAAAAGGATCGTGATGCAGCCATCTGTAATTGGTGTGATACAGATTTTGTAGGCACAAATGGATCAAATGGTGGAAAGTATTCTGCAATCGAAATAAAAAAAATAATTCTTGATCTTTGGCCTAAGAATCAAACTTCAACACCCTATGTGGTGTGCACAGGTGGTGAACCACTTTTACAGATTGATGATGATCTGGTTCATATCATCCATGATGCTGGGTTTGAGATTGGGCTAGAGACCAATGGAACCTTGATGCCTCCTGAGGGGGTTGATTGGATATGTGTGAGCCCAAAGGCAAATACAGATCTTGCTTTAATCAAAGGACATGAATTAAAGGTAGTCTATCCACAATGTGGAATTAACCCTCGGGTCTATGAAAATTTGAATTTTGAACATTTTTTTATCCAACCAATGGATGGGGATGATCAAGAAACGACCATAAAAAAATCTGAAGAATTTGTTATGAAACATCCCATGTGGAAACTTAGTCTTCAGACCCATAAAATAATGGGTATCCCTTGATTTGAATCATGGAAGTCTATAAAACATTCTCAGTGGAGTCTGCTCGCTCCTTACCCCATCTACCTGATGGTCATCCTTGTAAAAGCGTACATGGTCATTCATTCAAGATAACCATAACTGTTAATGGTCAAGTAAATGAAGATACAGGTTTTGTAATGGATTTTTCAGACATCGATTATGTCTTTGCCCCTATTCACAGTATGATAGACCATGCTTATTTGAATGATATTGAGGGACTTCAGAATCCGTCCAGTGAAAACTTATGTAAATGGATGTGGTCAAGACTCAGTGCTTCACTGCCAGATTTGACAAAAATTGAAATAAGAGAAACTGAATCTACAGGTTGCATATATAAAGGAGAGGAACATGGCAAAGGCTGAAGGAAAACAATTTGAATATCAAGATGAATCACATATTGATGCCAATCTATTAGAGATATTTGACTTTGATAGTCCAGAACAATACATAAAAACGGAGACTGATGAGTTTAGTGCGGTTTGTCCATTTAGTGGTCTTCCTGATATTTCATATGTAAAGATCGAATACTTCCCTACTGGTGGAAAGTGCGTCGAATTAAAATCGTTAAAATATTATTTCGTCAGTTTTCGGAATGTTGGTATATACCAAGAGGCTGCGACCAAGCGCATATATTCAGATCTATGTTCAGCATTAGAGACCGATCGTCTTTTGATAACGACCCTCTATAACATACGCGGTGGGTTTCAAACAACCTGCGTAGAAGGATCTTTGGATTAGACCATGGCGTCTTTTGGATGCCAGGACATGGTAAACTCTGTCGAGCGCATCTTATTGAAGCATCCCAAAGATGCTTTTATCAAACAATCAAAGATCGATGATGAATCAAAGAAACTCAACTATACCAGTCCGCCAAATTTAGAACTAGCATGTGATCAGTATGAAGGTTTCCTTAAACTGATCTATTCCTTTGGTCCAGATGTTCACTTCTTACCTAGATCTGATC
>CALCSS010000063.1 GCA_937893835.1 uncultured Fidelibacterota bacterium | reverse complement strand
GTACATGGACATGGTCCATGTATGTCCCGATGAACTCTCCCTGGACCTCTTGTCCGTTGGTCAGCTCGATCTGGACGGTGCCATCTCCAAGCATGAGGGACAGCGTCATCATGTGAATGAGTATAAGATGTCTAGCCACGGGCCCTCCCGGATATATCGATCTTAATGGGTTTATAAAACGTCCTGTACCCGACAAGGGTCGCCAGTCCCGCCCCAAGAGTGGACGTGACTCCTTTCATGGCCGCATCAGGGTCTGAATGGCCAAGGATGATCCCCAAATATCCCGCTAGGCCCCCAAGAGCACCCAGACCAAATACCATGGCCATTTCTTTCATCTCAGGGTCAACAAAAACGTGATCGATCCCTGAATGGTCATAGGAGACAGGTGACCCAAGCTCGGAAATGATGATACTCTTATCTGTCACATCCAGAAGGACCCCCTGGCCATACCTTGAGTTTGAATCCACAAAGTGGATGGACCTACCCGAGTGGTCTCGCTTCAGGTTCTCAAGCCGAATATCTCGAACGACCCGCAGGTCAGAGCCTGGCTGGCCTGCTAGCACGGCACAGCCGAGCAGGGCGATCGATAGGATCTTATTCATATGATGTTCCCAGATCCAGTGAGCTAGAACTCAAAGAACTCCCAGTAAAAATCTATGTAAGGCTGTTGAAAGTGTATCCCAACACGGAAATTATCGTTGACGGCGTAGAGCATGCCAAAATCAAAATCGATCATGCTGGCGTCGCCCCTAGGCGAGTCGAGGGAAAAACTGGGCGAGTCATCTAATCCAAAATAATCATCTACGGTCTGAGAGAGCTTTAGTGTCTTGTAGCCGTTGTCGATCCAGGCGGAGCCCACGAACTTCAAATTTGTCCTCAGATCGTATTCCAGCGACAGCCAGCACCTGAACGGAACCTTGTATTTACCCTCGCCGCTCCAGCTTATATCAAATATCGAATCTGCGTCTGCTGTTTCCTGTGCATATAGAGTGATCTCATCTTTCCTCCACGTGTCACGGTTCATAAAAGCATTGCTGACCTTAGCGCCCGCAGACCACCCCATTTTACCTCGACCTGTTGGGTTGACACTTCTAGATGAGAAAACAAGATAGGTTTCTGCATAAAGAATATTGTCCACTTTGTCTTTAAGTATATCCCCAGCATTAAATTCGCTCTCTTCTAGAGTCTTTTCATATCCACTTTCTTGGTTTGTGAGGGTTATCGCATGAGAATATTTTGCAATGATACTGTTTATACTGTAGGCGCGGTGCAGGCCGAACCCAAGGGTCGCGGCAACCTCTTTCTCCGCTGATTTTCGATGATAGAAACGCATCCGGGGATGAAAGTTCAGGTCTCCGCTAAAATTTGAACCGAATTTTGTTGTGACCATGAAATTATCTGTGAGGCCATATCCCACGGAAAGGCCGCTCAGGTAGAACGTGTTGCCGGCAAGGGGGAAGGCCGTTGGATCCATGAAGATGTGTATAAGCTGTGCCGCACCCTGGTAGAACTTTCTCTTTTCCTCATATTGACGGTCCAAGACGCCTCCGTGGTAGCGCTTCATGGTTCGGATGTCCCTCTTTTGAACGATCGCGTCACCGAAGGCTGTGCGGATGATGAACTCTTCCACCGTCTCGCCGAGCACGACGCCCTTGAACAGCTCGCCCTTCTTGTTGGTGATGTCTGCCGTCTCTGACAGAAACTGATCTGAGGGAATATTGAAGGTACCGCTGGCTGTCTTCAGCACCACAAGGTCATCCTCAACGGACAGGATCTCACCATCCCGAATGGTTCCGTCGCGCAGATGAAAGAGTTTCTTCATGCCAGGCTCCAGCAGGGACGCTGTCTCCAGGTCCTTATTTGTGTTTGCAGGGGCTCGCCTCACCTCGATACCGGCCTGTAGGGCCCTGATGACCTCCGCCCCCTCGGTGCGGGTGAGGTTGTTAATTTGTTTCCCGTATGACTCAGTCAGGTAGGACTCCAGGTCCTTGGTGGAGTAGCCGTTGGATTGGGCCAGGGACAATATCGCCGATCTCTGGCCAGGGAGGATCGTACCATCCTGGGCCATCAAAGAAGCGGTCAAAAAGACCAGTGCAAGGTATCTATTCAGTCTCATCATCATGTTTCCTCATTTTCTAATTTTTGTTGTGCATTAATTAATTATTACTTAAGTTAAGTTAACGTTTGATTAAGTAACAAGCATTATTTAGTAAAAATAATATACCCAATGGAAAAAGCTTCAGAAATAATTAAAGACCTCATGTCTCAAAAAGCGTTCAGGCGCAAGCGGGATGTTGCTGAGTTCTTTGGTGTTTCACCTCAGGCCCTGAGCATCTGGATCGCCAAGGGCAAGATCCCACCCAAGCATCTACTCAAACTAACTAAAGAGAACACCATGATGGAAAGTTCAAAGAATACCCCAGCCCCGACCAGGACGCACCCGGAGCAGGATGAATCAAAAACGGTCATAGACTATCTCATGCGGGAGAACGTTGCCCTGAAGCAAGAGAACGAATCACTGCGGGCTGAGGTGGTGCAGGTCAAGACATCACCGAACTCTGGGAGCTTGTTGGATAAGATCGTGGCGGATTCATTGTTGATCTGCGGCCGCGTGTCCGATGGTATCATAACGCAAGCCGACGGCAGGTGCGAGGAGATCCTGGGATATGACGCTGATCAACTGGTGGGATGTCGCTATGACGAGGAGGAGTGGATACACCCCGATGAGCTGTCACACCTGAGGAAGGTCCAGGAAAAATTGAAGGAATCACAGACCATGACCGAGGCTCGGTACAGTGCCATACAGCGCTGGAAGCACGGCAAGACCGGCGACTATGTCATGCTCAGCGTGAACTGGGACCTGAGCATCGATGACGACACGGCCATCGTGGTCTGTAAGCCCATTGATGGTTTTATCAATGAGAGAGGGGTCTTTAATTAGTCAGGTGATAGTGAGACCACTCTAGGTCGTCAAATGGGCAGGCAGACATCCACAACTGTCATGATCCTATAGTGACCCCATAAATAAATTAAAGAGCCTCCCATAAGAGGCTTTTTTGTTTTTAAGACGAAAAGTAATTTATGATGTGCATTTAGCAGCAAAGGTCGCCAATACGATATGAAACCCCGAGTCAGATTTGCTCCCAGTCCCACTGGCCAGTTGCACCTGGGCGGCGCTAGGACGGCATTGTCAAACTTCTTGTTCACAAAGAGCCAAGGCGGAAGCTTCCTGGTCAGGATCGAGGACACCGACCTAGAACGATCAAAGACCGAGCACACAGACCAGATCTGTGACTCTCTCAAGTGGCTCGGCCTTCATTGGGATGAGGAGATGGCCTACCAATCAGAGAATGGCTCATCCTACGAGAAAGGACTCGACAGCCTGCTGGAATCGGGCAAGGCCTACCGGTGCTTTGCATCAAAAGAGGAGCTGGATGATATCCGCGAGGGCTCCGATTCGTTTCACTATCCTGGTATTTGGAGAGATAGGCAAGAGAAGGAGATCCAGAGGGAGATCGATGAGGGGACACCTTTCACCATCAGATTGAGGACCCCGCAGACCGGGAACACAGAGTTCAATGACCTCATCTACGGCAGTATAACGGTCTCCAACACTGAGATAGATGATTTCATTATCGCAAGGTCTGATGGCAGCCCTGTCTATAACTTCACCAATGTGATCGACGACCAGGCCATGGGGATCACCCACGTGATCCGTGGTGAGGATCACGTGTCAAACACCTCCAAGCAGATCCTCATCTATGAGGCATTGGGGCATGACACACCAGAATTTGCTCATCTGCCCATGATCTTGGGAGAGGACAAGAAGAGATTGAGCAAGCGCCACGGCGCCACTGGCGTTGACGAATACAGAAGATCGGGCTATCAGCCAGGTGCCCTGTTGAATTACTTGGCGCTTCTGGGTTGGAATCCTGGTACGGAAGAAGAGATATTCGATCTAGATGAACTCGTAAATAAGTTCGATCTCGGAAAGGTCCAAAAGAAATCAGCCGTATTCGACCACAAGAAATTCAATTGGGTCAGCTCTCAACATCTCATGGCACAGGACAGCTCCGATCTGCTTGAGAATGTGATTGAGATGGACCCTCGATGGGGAGAGGACCACGATCGATCTCTGAGGATGATAGATCTCATGAAGCCACGGTCAAATTCATTGGTCGATCTCATTGACCGGTCAGGCTATTTATTTGGCAAGCCAGAAGAATTCAATGAGGCTGAACTAGCGAAGGTCTGGAAGGAGGACACGCCCGGTATCATGAAAGATCTAGGAACGAGGCTTGAGCCCATAAGCGATTGGGCATCGAGCAAACTGGAATCCAGGTTCAAGGAGTTCATGGAAGAGACGGGGCTGGGATTTGGCAGGGTCATGAGGCCCCTCAGGCTTGCACTGTGTGGCAGTCTCCAGGGACCGTCACTGTTTGAGATAATGGAACTGCTAGGGAAAGATGAGTCATTGAATCGTATAAATTACGCAATAAGTGAGTTTTAAATAATGAGTGAAAGTAATACTGAAATAAAGAATTTCATACAGAAGATCATCGATGATGATAATGATTCAGGGAAATGGGATGGTCGAGTCCACACCCGTTTTCCCCCTGAGCCGAATGGATATCTTCACATAGGTCACGCCAAGTCCATCTGCCTGAACTTTGGGATCGCAGAGAGGAACAACGGTGAATGCAACCTGAGGTTCGATGACACAAATCCGCTGAAGGAGGAAGACGAATATGTGAGGTCGATCATTGAAGATGTCAAGTGGCTGGGGTTTGACTGGGAGGACCGTTTGTATTTTGCCTCGGATTATTTTGATCAGATGTACGAGCACGCGGTGACCCTGATCAACGAGGGCAGGGCCTTTGTGTGCGATCAGACGAGCGAGGAGATAAAGAATTGTCGAGGGACGCTGACCGAGGCCGGGAAGGAGAGCCCGTTCAGGTCAAGGAGCAGCGAGGAAAGCCTGGACCTGTTTGAACGAATGAAAAGCGGCGAATTTGAGGATGGATCAAAGACCCTGAGAGCGAAGATAGACATGTCCCACCCCAATCTCAATATGCGAGACCCTGTCATATACAGGATACTGCACTCAGACCACCACAGGACCGGTGACAGGTGGTGCATCTACCCGATGTACGACTGGGCCCACGGTCTTGAGGACTCGATCGAGAGGATCACCCACTCCATATGCACCCTTGAGTTCGAGGACCACAGGCCGCTGTATGATTGGTACCTTGACCGATTGGATGCCTATCACCCTCAGCAGATCGAGTTTGCGCGATTGAATCTCAATTTCACCGTTATGAGCAAGCGAAAACTGAAGCAGCTGGTGGATGAGGGAGTCGTTGATGGGTGGGACGATCCGAGGATGCCCACCATATCAGGATTGAGGAGGAGGGGCTACACCCCTAGCTCCATAAGGAATTTTGCTGAACAAGTGGGTGTGACCAAACGCGATTCTGTCATAGATGTCGTACGACTCGAGAACTCTCTCAGGGAGGAGCTGAATAAAAATGCACACCGTGTGATGGGGGTCCTCGACCCATTGAAGGTGGTCATAACCAATTATCCAGACGGTAAGAAAGAGTCACTTGATGCTGTCAATAACCCCGAGGACCCGGGTGCCGGGACTCGAGACGTACCCTTCTCAAAGGAGATCTATATCGAGAGGAATGACTTCATGGAGGACCCTCCTAGAAAGTTCTTTCGTCTTGGTCCAGGGAGGGAGGTGAGGCTCAGATATGCTTATTTCATCACCTGCACCGATGTGATCAAGGATGGGGACGGGAATGTCACGGAGATCCGCTGTACCTATGACCCTGAGACAAGGGGGGGCAATGCCCCTGATGGAAGAAAGGTAAGGGGAACGATACACTGGGTGAGCGTCAGCGACGCGGTTGACGCGGAGGTTCGCATATACGACCGCCTTTTCAATAAGGCCGATCCCGAGGAAGGAGGAGATTTTCTCAGTGCATTGAACCCAGACTCCTGCATGGTCAAAGCCGCAAAGTTAGAGCCATGCCTGAGCGAACCCGGAGGTGAGACATACCAGTTCGAGCGATTGGGATATTTTAAGAAAGATGAGAAATTATCAAAGAATGGTGATGTGTTCATCAGGGTCGTGTCTCTTCGGGACTCGTGGGCAAGGTTCATAAAGCAGAACAGGACTTGATCGTATGTCTAATTTGCGTTGGATTAGTCCAATGATTAACCCTAATTTGAGTCAATGAAACCTTTGATACGGATGCGCAAAGTCCTCTGTCTACTCTTCCTATCATCCTTGGTCTATTCAAAGGAGCCCTACGCGTACGTCTATCTTCTGCCTTTTGACAATATCCAGAATGACCCCGCTGTTGAATGGATCGCGACTGGACTTAGTGACATGGCTCGTGAAGAGATAAAGAATGTCTATGGAGTCAGGGTCAAGACCAAGGAAGACCTTGAGACAATAATGAATGATCGTTCCCTGATGCTCAAGCAGCCGCGTGGATCACGGAATCTTCTGGTATTGGGAAAGTATAATCGTCAACTGGACAAGGTCCATGTGACCATCCAAGTTGTTGATGTTGCGAACTGGGAGGAGATCGCAAAGACACAGGTCACAGAGGTCTATACCCAGGTACCAGACCTCAATAAGGCCGTAGGATCCTCTGTATTGGCAATGATAAGACCCTTTCTCCCTTCAATGCCAAAGGCAAAGATATCGCCCTATCCAAAATACGCTGAAAAGCCTGTAGCCAAACAACGCCACCCTGTCTCCACGCAAGCGGAGAGGATTGCCTCAACCCTTGACCAACAGATCGCAGAGCTCGAGGCCTCCATGGAATTTCTTCTTGGGGCAAACGCTAGGAAGAAGGAGAGAGTAAAGAAAGAGGTCTCTCGCTTTGACTCAGGCGAGTGGTCCATGGACTTTGATGTGGATCGCAAGATGGGTGAGAATCCTGAGAATGCTGGCAATACTCAACTCTTGTCCTCTGTACTGGATCAATTGCTTACAAATCCCTATGATATAGAATTGCAACGCCCTGAGTTTGAGTATCACCAGGATGATGAGCAGTACATGACCGTGCGCTTTCCCGTAGTGTACAAGCTGAAGGATAAGATCCTCAAGGATATGCTTACAGGTCTACCGTACACGGGCCTTGAGCAGGACGGGTCTCTCACGGTCTTTTATTTTGACAGAACAACATTTAACTTTCCCAACCACCATGTCGAGGCAATAAAATCTGGATCATATCGTAATGTTCCCATTCTCAGGATCTTTGATAAGAACCGTAATACGCTCATCGTAGTGGCCGATACTCCTGAGAAATACTGGCATTCAAGAAACAGTAGTAGGGTACTGTACGTTCCGCAACATCAATTCTCGCCACTGATCGATTTCTCCGTTGGTGGGTGGTCTATACAGGTGGCGATGGAGACCGTGGACATACAGGCCGTGTATGAATTCATTCTGCCAGTCAGTGAGGTCGAGTCTTTGAGTAACGTTAGCCTGAAATTCGTCAATGAGAATGACCTCAGATCGTTTCTGGACCCGATCCTCTAATTAAATTTTGGTGATAGCAGTTAGCAGAATGCCTACTTCCAGTTCATTTGGACCAGCGTTAAAGATTCTTTTGGTGATCCTCATGACACTTCATCTCATTTTCGCAGAGGATGTTAGCTCTGGTAGCACGATCCCAAACATCAAGATACGCTTGCTTGATGGCTCATCCACAACGCTACACGAATTGACTGAGGATGGTCCTCTCATGATCGATTTTTGGGCCACCTGGTGCATGCCCTGCAAAAAGGTCATGAGGTTCTTGGATGAATACCACCAAGATTATTCGAACGATAATTTCAAAGTGCTTATGATCAACACGGACTCACCACGCTCACTGGGTAAGGTCAGGTCCTACATCAGGTCTCAAGACTATAAATTTTATGTTGGGATGGACCCAAATAAAGTGATCTCAGCAAAGCTGAATGGGATGGTCATGCCCACTCTGATCCTCGTTGACAAGGGCGGTGAGGTCAAATGGCGCCGTCAAGGCTATGTCCCAGGCGAGGAGGTCGAAATTGAAAAACAGATCAAACAACTATTGGAGAAGAATATTGAAAAAGATATTAGCGGGTAAAATGATATACAGAGCATCTTTTGTTGCATTGATAGGTTGTTCATCGCTCTTTGCGAATGACATAGGCATGAATGGAGCGGTCAATTCCAACTATGGTAATAGTTACGATTTCTATGATTTCTCAGAGAATCTATTAGACCTGAATTTTTTCTATAATGACCTACAGGGTTGGGTCCAATATGAGTACTCTAACCCACCAGACATAGGTTTTATGAAAAACGACATAAGGAAGTTCAGGTTAGAGTATACCGCAGATGATTTTTTTATGAAGCTGGGTGATATTTATGAATTCTGGGGAAGAGGGCTGGTGCTGAATCAGTTTGATGATCAAGTAACAAACTTTGACAATGGCACACGAGGGCTTTATATGGAATATAATAAGGGCCCCCTAACGATCAGCCACATCAACGGTAATTCAAATCTCTGGTTGATGGGCGCAGATACGAGGATCCCTGAATTGAATAACATTCACAACATGTCTGCCAATCGTGTCCACTATGATCTCAATGCACTCTCGCTTGGACTCACAAAATTAAGGTCGAACGAAGACCACTCTAAAACGAACGGCCCATCGGTGGACATCAACCATGACATAACAGGGTCCTATGCCTCCTGGGCAGGTGGGTCTGCCGACCTTTTTGTAGAATACGTGGACAAGTCCTCCACTCAAAAAGTAAGTGCCTTTGGAGGGTTACCAAATGATACACTAAAGAGAGGCCACGGCTACTACCAGAATGTCAATGTGTACTTTGGCAACTGGGGTCTCTCGACCGAATATAAACGCTATGCATTTGACAAGGCCCACGGTGACCTCACCCCCGATGACTATGGTAACCAGATCGAGTATCAGCAAATGCCGACACTGGGAAAAGAACATAACTCAACTCTATTGGGCCGCGTGAGCCATAACTACAGCTTCAATGACGAGCGCGGGGTTCAGCTAGAACTCAATGGGTCGGTCATGGACCTGTCTGTTTCTTTGCAGTATGCTCATCTAAGTCGAAATGAGGAATGGCAGTCTCTATCACTGAGTGAATGGGATCACACCCCCATTGACGGATTCTTGCCTAGTTCTGATCCATCAGCACTGCCATACTGGGAGAATTACAAGGAGATCAGTGGCTATGCCTTCAACGATAAGATGTATTTTAAGATTGGCCATGGTGTGAATAATGAGATAATCAAGGCCCTCCGCTATTTTACGGGTCAGCAGAGTGACCTATCTGGAGTGGACACATCTTTCATAGAGGTATATGATTCTCTTGAGTGGGATGGTACCTGGTACTACGACACGACACTGGTACCTGTCTATGATTCGCTCTACACAGATCCATATGATGTTGAATCAAAATTTTGGCAAGAGGCTCAGTCTTTCACCATCCCAGTTGAATTGAACTATATTTTTGATAGTGGGTATAGCGTGGGCCTGGGCTTCCAGTATCAAGAGAGAAAAAAATTCAATAGAATGAAGGGTAACGCGACCAACTATGACCCGGGTAGTTCAAGATGGACAATGCATGACCCCGAAGATCCCACGCAGACCTTCAGCACGACCACCACTCAATTTAGTAATAGCGATGGCTCTGTGGAGACACAATACAATCGTCTAATTTATTTTTCGATCAGCAAGGCCTCTCGATGGTCTTTCACCATCACACATGATGCGACCAATTCATATGAGACAGGCCAGCTAAAGGATCCTTACTATAATCCCCTGGAAGCGATCATCTATGGAGACATAAAGTACTTTACTGGTGACCGTAATAATACCGACCCACCCAGCTGGGTGCAAAATAGATGGGTCTCCGCAGAATTTGCATATAACATCACCTCATCACAGAGGCTTTCGATCATGTATGGCTCGATTCAGGGAGGACTGTTTTGCAGTAATGGTGTATGTCGCGTGATACCGCCATTCAACGATGGGCTGAAGATATCCTACAGCGCCAGTTTCTAAAGTTGTCTTGGAATAACTTTGATTAATGATGATTTTCATTCTAAGTTTTACAGTAATACAAAACTGACAGAAGGCTATACCTAACTATGAAAAAGCTATCTCTACTAATTTTATTTTCTTTGTCATTCTCTCAAAGACTAGACCAGGGTGATGTGATCTATGATGAATTAAGGGCCGTCGTGGAAACTGCATCCAGATCGAACCAACGCGTCTTTGTAGATGATTTTACCGGACTTCTGTGACCATACTGCCCATCCGCGAGTTTCGCGATAGCAGCACTACTTGAAGAATTTCCTGGTACGCTCATAAGCACTGAATGGCATTCACCAGGATATACCCCTGGGGACTCTGACTTTGAGGAATGCTATTACTATGATAATTTTGGAGGTTGTTATGGTGCACGATCCAGTCTGTATGGTGTCGGTGGCATACCCCATACACAGTGGAATGGTATTGAGTCGACCGTGGGCGGTTATGCAAATGGTAATTATGAGCCATTTATTGGCACATTCACAGGAATATATAATAGCATGTTGGGTGCTGATACGCCATACGAGATCTTGATCAATGGGCTGAAAGACGGGTTGACCGTTAACTATGATATCACGGTCTCAATGGATGATGACCTAGACAGTGATAATAAAAAGGTGCAGATCATTGTCGTAGAGGACAATATCATGTCGTACTGGGGATCTGTTGGAATAGATCACAACGCCAGAAATGTCGCAAGATATTGGATCTCAACTGAAGACCTCGATATTAGCTCCTCAGATGATTATCAAACCTTCTCTGGCTCATTTGTGATCGATGATGAGGCCTGGAACCCTGACAGTATCAAGATCATCTCAATGGTTCAAGATTATAATACGTACGCGATACACCAAGTTCAAGAATTGAATGTCAACCAGTTCGATACAGACCAAGATGGGATCATGAACAGCGAGGATAACTGTATGACGGATTATAATCCTGGCCAGGAAGACATCGATGGTGATGGGATAGGTGATGAATGTGACCCATGTGACAATGAAAATATATTTGTTTTAGGTAATGTTAATGGAGACCTCTGGTACTATGATGATGTTAGTTTAGAACCATCTGTGAGTGTCGACCTATTTGATGTGTTAAGGCTTGTTGAGATCGTGGAATCAAATGATACAGAGAGTTGTGGGTATCAGGCAGCCGATTTCACTGGTGAGGGAGATGTGAATACCTTCGACATATACGCTCTAGTTGGCCTAATAATGGATGGAACGGTCTAACTCTATCAGTACCCTTAACCTTGATCTTTTTAAAGCGGTCCTTCTGGGCCGCTTTTTTTTGTGATCCTGATCAGCCAATGTTAACTTCATCTTTGTTATAGAGAAAAAATATGATACAGAAACTTAAGATCACCATAGGATTACTTCTTCTAGGTTCAGCAAGTGCCCAGCTACAGGTTGGTGACATATCACCAGATTTTGGTGCCACCATCTGTATGAATGGGGAGGATGTTAACCCAGACTTCGTAACAGGAGACTATTGGAGTTTGTATGAGGAAGGCTATGGAAAGGTAACGTGGATCAATCTTTTCACATCTTGGTGACCATCCTGTCAGGTGGAGGCTCCACAGACAGAGGACATATGGCAAGACTATCTTTCAGAAAATGAAGACCTATTGAATATCATTGCAAATGGATTTGATTGGACCTCATACTCTTGCGAGTCTTGGTCATCATCATTTGGCATAACGTACCCAATGCTTGATGGTGGTTCATCCGGAGGAGAGGCCTGGACACTCTTTGGAGATGGATACATCCCACATAATGTTGTCCTTGATCATAATTACGAGGTGATCTATACCAGCTCAGGTTATAGTGAAAGTGCCATCCTCAGTGCCATTGATCTTGCATTGTCTTATGTACCAAGAGACCAAGATGGTGATGGGATAATGGATAGTACTGATAATTGCATTGATGTTTATAATGATCAACAGTTAGACTATGATCTAGATGGTCTTGGTGACGCTTGTGACCTATGCAACAATCTGGAGATCTACGTTACGGGGAATATCGATGGTACCGTTGGTATGGACAATCATGAGCCAACCATAGATATATTTGACATCCTTACTTTGTCTGATATCGTTCTTCATGGCATTGATGAGGGCTGTGGCTATGAGATAGGTGATCTGAGAGAAGATGGTGATGTGAATGTCCTTGATATCATTGCACTTGTTCAAATGGTTCTTAGTGGTTCATGACGAATCATATATTTTTTATCTGTCCTTACTATCCTATAAAAAGATGCTCCAACGGATGAGATCTTCTTTGAGAAATCTTGTCATCTTTTTCTCTCTATTGTGTCTTGCCCTAGGGCAGTCAGATTTCTCTTTTCGAAACATATCCGTAAAGGATGGACTGGCAGAGAGTACGGTCAAGGTGATCTTTGAGGATCACAATGGTCTTATGTATCTCGGCACTGAAAATGGTATGGATGTCTATGATGGGTATGAATTCAAGAATTATCATATGAACTCCTTTGATGATCTCTCTATCTTGGGTAATAAGATCTCGTGTATCTATGAGGACTCGCAGAACAAGATATGGGTTGGTACCGAGCTGGGTGTCAGCATGTTCGATCCAGAGACCAGGATGTTCACCAGACCAATAGACCCGGATGATATTGAGAATGAGACCCTAGAGGATCCCGAAACGATCATCGATGATGAAAAGGGCAGCATCTGGATCAAACTATCAGACAGTGGCTCGATCATTAGACATTCTATGGATAATGACAAGACAGAGTGCCTTAGTTGCGATGATGGTGCACCATTCAAAGATCTAAAGGTCAATGTCCTATTCAAGGATCATGAAAATACTATGTGGTTTGGTACGGCCAACGGGCTATACTATGCCGACCCTGAGACCGATGAGATCACGAGGTCTCTTTTGCAGGCGAGTGTCGTCAATGCAATTGTAAGAGGAACGAATGATGACGTATGGGTTGGGACGACAGAGGGATTGGCCATGTTCAGCAACGGGCCTAATGCCGAGACCAAAAAATTCAATAAGACCAATTCTTCCTCATCTATCGTATCAAACCATATCAAGGACCTTGCATGGGATGATCTGAGAAAGGCACTGTGGATAGCAACAGATAATGGTATATCTAGATATCTCCCAGCAGAAGATGAATTTTTCAATATTCAGACAACTCCATACGCCGATAGTATAGTTGAGAATGACATATCCGAATTAATTGTCGCGATCAGGTCAGGTAGACTATGGTATACAACTGCATCTGAGCCTGGTATAAATTGCCTGTCGGTAGAGATCGATCCAAATTCTGAGGACCCTCCTCCGGCCAATCATTTTGAGCATGACCCTATTGATGAAAATTCGATAGCTGATGATAATATTACCGATTTTATCGAGGATAAGGCTGGCCATGTATGGATCGGTACTGGACAGAATGGGATCAGTTTCCATTCATATGTGAAGTCCAAGTTCACACACCATAGATATGATCAAGAGAATGAATGGGGCTTGAAGAGTGATAAGATCTACTCCATCACAACGATGACCGATGGTATGATGTGGGCTGCAACAGGATTTGGACTAGAGATGCTCTCTCCAGATGGGATTCGGGAGTACGACTATGAAAAATCGATCCTCAATGTGAACTATATCATTGATCTTGAGATCGTCAACGATTTGATCCTATGGGTTGCCACCGATCTGGGTGTCTTGAAGATCAATACCATGACCGATGAAATGACCAGGTTCTCAAACTCAGATACCATACCTCCAGCAAGAAGACTCGCGGATAATCTTGTTCACGACATACTACCAATTAATGATAAAGTATGGGTCGCAACGGGATCGGGAGTGGTCATCATAGATACTTCTTCAAATAATGTGACCAATTTCAGTTCTGATCTTATCGCAAGGGTCATCACTCAGGATGAGGATGGGGATATCTGGCTAGGAACTGAAATGGATGGCCTATATAGGATGCCATCAACTCTATTGGATGATATAGTGGAGGGCAAGGATTTTGAGATCGAGGGACATGTCTTTGACCCACAATTCCCAAAAGGAATTTCATCATCCCAGATCACATGTGTATCTCAAGATCAAAATGGGATTATGTGGATCGGTACAAATGGAGGACTGAATCAATACTCCAAGGAAAAGGATACCTTTGTCCATTATTTTGTTGAGGATGGTCTACCAAGTAACTATATCACTGGGATCGTGGTAGATGATAACAACGATCTGTGGCTCAGTTCAAAGAAGGGTATCTCATTTTTTGATCAGACTGATTCAACATTTACTAATTATGGCCTTGCTGATGGGATAGGAAATATAGATTTCCACCGACATAGTTATGATCGTAGTCCAGATGGTAACATCTATTTTGGAGGCCCTCTGGGCATAACAAAAGTGAATCCAAGGGATATGCAGTATAATGACTATGTCCCACCCTGTATCATCACTAGAATAAAGAAGAATTTCTTTGATGAATCAATTTCAGAGACATTCCTCTCTTCCAATGTCAATGGAGCCAAAGATGGGGCGATGGATATAGCGATTGGCAATAAGGTGAAATCATTCACCGTTGATTTTGCGGCACTCAATTATCACCAGTCAATAAAGAACCAATACAGATATAAACTAGAGCCCTTTGACCGGGACTGGATCTATTCAGGGGGCCTGCGTTTTGCATCCTATAATAACCTAGGAAGGAGCACCTATCGGTTTGTGGTACAGGGTTCAAATGATGATGGACTCTGGAGTGAGCCGCAAGAGTTGTCCATCAAATTCATACCGCACCCACTACTGAGCTATTGGGCATTTGGTATATATGCAGTGCTTGCAGCGGTAGGCATTTTCCTACTCATGAGGCACCGGATGCATAAGCAAAAGCACCAATTAGAGGAAGATAGAAGGATCAAGGAGTTAGAGCAGGCAAGGGATTTTCAGATGTCACTTATACCCCAGTCTCCTCCTGATCACCCGGACTATGATATCGCTCTACATATGAAGACATCAACTGAAGTAGGAGGTGACTACTATGACTTCTTTCCTCAGGAAGATGGTTCAATGTATGTGGTCTGCGGTGATGCCACTGGCCATGGCCTGAATGCAGGGATGATGGTCTCCATAACCAAGGCAGGTCTTTATGGTTCAGACTTTGATACGCCTGCGAGCACGACCACCAGACTCAATAGAACGATAAAGGCAATTGATCTCGGAACGACTCGCATGTCATTAAATATGGCGAAATTCAATAATGGCTCATTTGATTTTACATCTGCGGGCATGCCCCCTGCGTACTTGTTTAAACATGACACGCGTGAGGTAGATGAGATACTCATACCAGGACTCCCTCTGGGTTCTATGAAAAAGGCTGACTTTGATCTTCATTCTTTCAAACTAAATTCAAACGATGCTCTTGTGCTCATATCCGATGGCCTACCTGAATGCGTGAACCATGAGGGTGAGATGTTAGACTATGAACCCGTCAAGGATTGCATTGCAGCCAATGGAAATAAGACAGCACAAGGCATCATTGAGTCGCTCATCGATCTGGGCGATGATTGGATGTCCGGTCTGATGAATGATGATGACATCACCCTTGTTGTCATAAAGAAAAAATAGCAATAATATTTATTAAATAATTATCTTCGCATGTACTTTCATTAAATTAGATATTGTTTACACCAAACATGATTATGTGAATCTGTACTAACAGAAAATAGTTTTAATCATTAATTTATGAGAATAAAATAAGACCAAACTATAAAAGTTATAATATGATAATGAGACCACTTTTAATTTCCCTTCTAATGGTAACCATGGTCATGGGGCAGGGCAAAGTACCAAATGTAAGATTGAAGATGCTTGATGGAAGTTCAGCCAAGTTGTATGACTTCCTCAAAGATGGTCCCATGA
>CALCSS010000062.1 GCA_937893835.1 uncultured Fidelibacterota bacterium | reverse complement strand
CAAATACTTTGTTCCGCATGAATTGGATCGAGAGATGCAATATGATATTGGACTCTCATTCCATGTCATCTACGGTAAGTATGCACTTACAGACATCACCCTTCATTTATTGATCAACGAGCACAATGAAAATGGTGACCAAACTGCAGGAATATTGTTGTATGATATGTTTACCAAGCACTGGCTTATGGATGATTGGATCAGTTTCACAGAACCTAACCAATCTTTGGAATTGACATTTACCGAAAAAGCAGGACCTCATTATTTACGTATCTATTCTCCTCATCAGAGTGGAAGTGTCTCTGGCTATATTACAGATTCAGAAAACAATATTCTCATTTCATGGTCAGAAGAAGATTTCATCCAGTGGCAATCAGAGACAGTCTATAATAGTATCTATATTAATTTTGATACAGGTCTTGGTGAGACTTCAGTCGGTAAAATACCTGAAGAAGAAATTCAAAGGGCAGTAAATCGTTTGAACCATAGACACACCAACGCGTCACCTTTCCATTTTATCATTGATTCCGTTGACTATACTCATAATAATTCATGGGCCATTGGTGGTGATCTATGGAATTCTTGGGAGTCCATATACACTCTTGCATACAATTCACAGGAAACCTTGAATATTTTTAGTATAATTGGATTCTATTATAATCTAAGCTTAGGTGGTGTAGGACTATTTCCCTGGACAATAGAGAATGGCGATCCAAATTTTTATCGAGTTTCTATGAAAAGTCTTTATCTGACCGATCTAACAGCAGAAGAAGGGCGAGACCATGTGTTTGACCATGAGGTGGGACACTCGTTGGGTCTGTTGCATACATTCAACTATGGATGTGACCTTGATACCCATGGTGACTATGTTAGTGATACACCTACTCATGCCTATGCAAATAATGTATGTGATTATACGGTAGATTCCTGCCCAGATGATCCAGGCAATGATCCAGTTGACAATCTTATGAATTATGTCTACGGTCCTGAGTGTCAGATGGGGTTCTCAATAGGTCAATATGATCGCACTCTTTGGGCGATCAACACTTGGGTACCGTCTCTGATCGATACAATAACAACCATTATCAGTGTTCCGGAAGACTTTAATACAATCCAAGAAGCATTGAACAGCGCAGATGTGGGGTATGGAATACACGTAAGCCCTGGCACATATTATGAAAATTTACAGTGGCCAGATACAGATGGATTAAGTTTGATCGGCTCTGGACCAGATTCTACAATTATTGATGGAAATCATAATGGCCGAGTCATAGAGATAGATGAAGAAGC
>CALCSS010000061.1 GCA_937893835.1 uncultured Fidelibacterota bacterium | reverse complement strand
GCCTTAATGTTTTACTGGGTAAAATTAATCTTCTCTTATACTCACCCGCATTTTCGTCTTCAATCTCATCTTCGTTTGATATTACAGTAGGCCGTTTTGTTCCAAGAAATGAGTCTAATTGTTCTAGAGCCCTTTGTGAGTCCCCTCCTATTTCCTCAGCATAGGCTCGTAAGAATAATCTAAGGTAAGGAACCTCTATATCAATGAAATCGCCAGATTCAATTGCTTTGAGGTAAGGAACATTTATTTTTGTTCGTTCACTAATTTCTTCAAGTGATATCTCTCTAGATTTGCGTAAGTCTTTTAATTCTTTATAAAACTGTGCCATTGTGCGATAAGTGTATCTGTAAAGTTAAAGATTTTGTTTTGCCCATTAAAAGTCTAATCATCAATATTTGGAGTTTTTCTTAGGTCTTTCTTTTTACTTTGAATTCGTTTCTTTAACAATCTCTTTTCCTTTGATCTTGTTGGTGGATGGGTTTTGTGCCTTGATTTCTTTTTTATACATGATTTTCTAAATATCTCAACCAGCTTTTTGATGGCATCTTCCTTATTCCTTAGTTGGGAACGATATCTATTTGATTTTATAGTTATTACCTCATTATTTAATAATTGGTTACGACTAATATTGAATTTTATTGCTTCCAAAAACCAATCTGGGTAATTGTGGTTTTTCAATTCATATTTCAGAATTACAGCGGTAGATACCTTATTTACATGTTGCCCACCAGGCCCTGTTGAACGTGTTGCTTTGAATTTTATTTTTTCATCAAAGATGGAAATCTCATTATTGATTATTATCAATTATTTATCTCCTTTTTTAATAATTGAAAATTCTTGTGGAATTTTGAAATTGGTAAGCCCATTACATTATAAAAGCAGCCTGTTATTTTGTTGATATGAATAGAAAAACCATCTTGAATACCGTAGCTCCCAGCCTTATCAAATGGTTTATAAGTATCTATATAACTATCAATATCTTTATCTTTTAAAGTATCAAATGAAACAAGTGTAGATTCATTGAATGTAATGTCTGTTCCAGATTCCAAGTGAAAAAAGGAAACGCCAGTTAATACCTCATGTGTTTTCCCAGATAGAGATTTAAGCATAAATACACTGTGGTCTCTATCTTTTGGTTTACCTAGTATTTTCCCATCTAACACCACGATTGTATCTGCTCCAATGATAAATGTATTTGGATGGTTTTTAGCAACATCCTTTGTTTTTTCTCGGGCCCAATGTTCGCAAAATGCTTCAGGTGGAAGATTGATTGAAAAATCTTCTAGGGTATTGCTTGGTAAAGTAATGAATTCTAAACCAATTTGAGATAAAATTGTTTTTCTTCTAGGTGAAGCTGATGCAAGAATAATGTCAAATTTTACCATAATGATTGATTTAATGATATTTTGCGCATTTACCAATGTAGGATACAGTGGAGTTATTACCAATGGCCTTTATTCTGTAAATGTATACTCCATTAGCAATTTTCCCATTAAATGAATCATTCCCATGCCACTCGACAGTATTATATCCGGCATTTAGGTTATGATCAGTGTAAGACCAAATTTTTCTTCCTCCAAGACTATATATATCTAATTTCAAATCATAAACCTGTGTTACTTCAAAACAAAATTGAGTACTACTAAAAAATGGATTTGGAAAATTATAGGCATTATATATTTGTAAAACATTATTGGATGATCTAAATAGCTTTACTTCTTTTTCAGATGGGTTATTTGCATTGTCCCACGCTTTTACCCTTATATGGACCAATTCATCATTTGCATTATATATTATTGTTCCAGTTGTAATGCTATTCTGTTCATAGAAAAATTCGTTTGTTGCTATAGTTGATTGGAGAATGCTTAAATCGTTAATTATGATCTCATGTCCAGTCTCATTAGTTAAGTTTATTCCCAAGGGGTCTGAAAGCCTTATTGTTATGTGTCCATTTTTAGAAAAATGGTCTCCATATTCAAGTATCGTACCATGTTCATTCTCAAATGAGATCTGAGGACCAAAATTGTCATCAGTAGGACTTCCACCTGATAAAAAAATTGTACTGATAGCAGAGCGAGCTTCATTTTGTTCATTATGTATGTAAACCAAAAGAGATGCGGGGTCATTTGAATAAGATATATCTTGGGGAATGCGAATCTCACCATCAATTGTTTGATCGGAAAATGAGAATTGACCTCGGAATAATGTCGCTCCAGGAAGAATATATGAGAGTGAATAAGTTTCAGATGAGATCTCATATTCTCGAGTGACGTGTCGTGGTGCATCTCTCATTATTACATATCCACTTCCATTCCCAGCAATAGAATTTTGTTCTCCATAATAATGTGCAGTTTCTAGGGTTTTGAGTGTATCGGGAGAAATATTTAAGGTGGTTAATGTATCAAAGGGCATAGGTAGTTTCATTGCTGGATCTCCAAACAAATGAAAATATTGAGATTCACTCGTTCCATCCTTAATTGATTGTAATATTATTCCTACTTTATCTTCACTTACATTATTGTTCTCAAAAATTTTTTCAAAAATATCAAGAGTATAACGTTCATTTCCAACAACGGTAATTGGGCGACTAGTTGCAATTACCATTGCAGCTGCATTCATTGGAGACCTGATTAATTCTTCGGCAAATGATTCTGTAATTGGGTCATCAAAATGGCCAAAGGAACAGGTCCCTACTATCCAAATGGGTAGTTTATTTCCTGTATTAATTTGGTTTAGATCACCACGATTCATATCCAGTAATTTTTCCTGTGCCAGCTGATATGGCGATCCATGGCCTATATAAGAAATAATTGCTGTCCCTGTGCTAAGAGCATTAAATAGTGCCTCTGTAGCACCGGGCTTGATAACTCCATATGCAGATGCATCACTAACTTCTGGAAATTCCATCATGTATATCTTGTCAATGTAGATTGACGGAGGTACCACTGATGCTAACTGCTCCGAATTAAGGGTGTGGGATTTGCCAGTGTTTATCGATCCATGTTTAGGCTCAGGTCTTGCTGCGTCATCAGCAATTAATGTGATTCTTTGCCGCCAAGGTCCTAATTCTGGATCAGTCTCTAGATTGATCACTTTATCTACAAAATCCACCACCTCTTGCTCATTTCTTGCAGGAAATCTGCCTGTAGCTATTTCAGGTATATTACCATAGACAGCGGCCAGGAGATCATCTGTCGCATAGGTTCTTGATGATTGTACCTGGATCGTAGGGACTATAATAGTAGATTGCCCTGTTATATTCCTATAGTCATATCCGGCATCTCCCAGAAATAAAGCACAGCTAGGATATGGTGGTAACCACCTTTCTTGAGTCCATTGTATGAAACTACGGATTGCCAATGGATCAGGATTGCCTGAGCTGAACTCCAGATATATTTGCTCGATGTCTGCGTAAACTGCAGGGTTTCTTAATGCTAATAGATCTTCAGCCTTATCTTTGAAATTGCTGGGTCCAATAACAAGATAGTCTGCTTGCAAGCCTGTCTGACGAAGTATTTCAAAAGATTGATTATTTCTGGGTATTATTTCACTTAAGTAATTCAAGTTTGTTTCGGTAAAGATAATTAAACGACTATGATCATTAGATTGAGGAGACACATTGCAATACCCTTGATCATCAATATCAAGACTAGCAATATTTGATGGGTCACTAATATCCCATAGTCTTATATCTGATGGCCTTTGGCCTGTAAAGAAAAATCTTAGATCTTCATTAGAAATAGGTGCTAGAAATTCATAGCTCTGCTCAAAATGAAGTTCCCTGCTGTAGTGCAATTGGAAATAATCCAAATAAGGATATGAATTAGCATCTGTGGAAAGGTTTTTTACGTAAAAGATATTCATTCCATCATCTAGATCTAGACCTTGGGTGATGGTTGAAAACTGCCTAGAGGAATTTCCAGTCCAATCGGTCAACGAGCCTAATTGCTCTCCATTGACATTACCATATCTAATGCTCAATTGATGATTTGATAGTGAGGTCTCTGTTAGAGAATGTCCTCTAAATCTAGCTAATATTGAAATATCTGCACCTATTTTCGGTGTCGGTAAATCTAGGACGATTGGTTGTGAACCACCAGAGGGGATTGGGTTTCCAACCCATTCTGTTCCTGATGCATCAAGATTAATCAAGTCTGATTCTAAGTGATGTGACGAAATACCATAATCTAGTAGAATACCTGATTGTGGTTGCTCTACCTCAGTTACACGTTTTCCTCTGAGTTGCATATTATCTGGTATAAGAAGCCAACATGAGTTTGAAGTAAAGTAAATATTTTGATTCCATTCAAGATCATTATTTGAGAAATCAAATCCCGAGGGTCCTCTTCCATAAAAAATGATTTTATCATCATTGTCGAATGATCCATCATCTTCGCCTGTAACTAAAATTGAAATTTCAGTAAGATTATCAAGTAATGGTTGATTAAAAGAATTGACTCTTGGCCTGCCTAGTTCCTGGCTCATATAGATTGAGAAAGATCTTGGATCAATTTCTGAGATATCCTCTATCAAAGAATCTAATAGAGAAAACTTTATTGCTGACATCTCGTCTTTATTCAAAAAAAATTGAAACCATCTTCCAATGGGCAGGTCGGTCATCCTATTCAAATTGAATTCATCTTTTTGTATCCAATCTTTTGCAATTGACCAATTGATGACTCGATTTTGCAATAATTCAATTTCAGAGGAATATGGTGTCCTGTATTCATTAAATGCTCCTATGAACTCTATTTTGATTATGATCCTTTTATGGTAGGATTCTTCATTAATTACAGGAGAAAGTCTTAGAGTTGCTGTCTCAAGACCTTGCAGCCTCTGTCTATTGACCCATTCAAAACCTATATCTGCTTTTTGTTGTGTATTAAAAGGAATTATTGATTCATTTTCATAATTGATCAGTGTTGTGGGAATCTCTTCATTTGGTAATCCTATCAATATTGAAATAGGGAAGAGGTCAGATTCTGTATTGGCTTCTATGTTCAGTTCAAGAATAATGATCTCTGAATCATTTCTTATCATTTGTTTTGTAACAGAAGAGAAGATAATGTTATGCAAGATCAATATATAACCAAAGTGTCTAAGCATAGTTCGAAAATAAGATAAACTGACCATCAAGTGCGTTGGAAAGTATTGTTGTTTTCAAGTAGATTCATACTCTTGATTATATAAAAAAGTTTCGATTTATTCTAAATCAAGATTCTTAATTATTTTGGAGTACAAAACCATATGTTTGATCTAGAAATGATTCAAAATGTTTATTCTCGTATGGCAGACCGTATTGACTCTGCACGTGACATTTTAAATACCCCACTAACACTATCTGAAAAAATATTATACTCTCATTTGTCTGTTGGGAATGCTGATAAGGCCTATGATAGAGGACAATCCTATGTTGACTTCTCACCTGACCGTGTTGCTATGCAAGATGCCACAGCTCAGATGGCCTTGCTCCAGTTTATGATGGCGGGTAGAGATAAGGTTGCTGTTTCATCCACTGTCCACTGTGACCACCTGATCCAAGCAAAAAAAAGTGCAAACATCGATCTAGCTCAAGCGATGGATGTCAATGGTGAGGTCTATGATTTTTTAGAATCGGTCTCAAATAAATATGGAATCGGATTTTGGAAACCCGGGGCTGGTATAATTCACCAGGTAGTTCTGGAGAATTATGCTTTCCCAGGAGGCATGATGATCGGAACTGATAGCCATACTGTCAATGCAGGTGGTTTGGGGATGATAGCCATTGGCGTAGGTGGGGCTGATGCTGTTGATGTTATGGCAGGAATGCCATGGGAATTGAAATTTCCAAAATTTATTGGAATTAAACTTTCTGGAAAATTGAGTAAATGGGTATCAGCAAAGGATGTAATTCTAAAGGTCGCAGGCATTCTAACTGTCAAAGGAGGGACCGGTGCCATTGTTGAATATTTTGGACCAGGAGCAAATACTATCTCCTGCACT
>CALCSS010000060.1 GCA_937893835.1 uncultured Fidelibacterota bacterium | reverse complement strand
AACTCGATACCATGATCAAAAGGTGAAATAAAGATCTCAGGATATTTACTTCCGATGGCCATTAATAATGCACCACCTAAAAATGTGGCTATTGCCGCAGGTGTATTATAACGCTTCCAGAAGATTCCAAGGAAGATCGCGACGACAAGTGGAGGGGTCATTGTACTATGAAAAAAACCATGGGCCTCATATAAAGTTGGGAAATTATTAAAGAAAATCGTACTGACTGCTCCCACCGCTGTCGCTCCAGCAGAGACGATCATTGCTACTTTAAGATAATGTTTATCATCTTTTTCTTTTACTAGTGGCCTATAAACATCATTGATGACAACTGCAGCAACAGCATTGATCAATGTGTCCACTGTGCTCATAAGTGCAGCAGCAACGGCAGCGATCACGAAGGCAAATACTACCTCGCTACCTGTGATCAAATAAGCTACCTGAGTGAATACATGATCAAGTTTTGTGGAGGCGTTCCACGCATCAGGCGTGACAATACTAATGGCCTTACCGACCCATCCTGCATTTGATACGACCACCGTTGATATTGGAAGCAATACAAGTACATTGAAGGCTGCGGCCTTCCTACCTTCATGGACAGATTTACAAGCCATAAAACGCATGATGAGTCCTTGATTCATAAATAAAAACCCAACTGACCCAGCAATTCCATCTTGCCAAAATATACCTACAAAATTAAAGTTTGCTGGATGGTTAAAATGCGCCAATGGCAATTTGAACTCTGGCGATAAAACATTCCAGAATACAGAAAAACCTCCGACATAGTTTACTCCTATTATAAAGACCATTATCCCAGCAAAGATCAGAATGAAACCTTGAGCAAGATCAGTGAATATAACTGCAGTTTGGCCACCAAAGGTTATATAGACACCTGATATGATCGCCACAATGAAAATAATGGTATAAAGGTCCAAACCAAGCAATGGCTCCAGTGTCTTACCCATGGTCAAAAAGCCAATTGCTATGTATCCTATCATATAACCGAGTATTGCAATGGTCGCCAAGATCCTGACCCCAGGATTGAACCTTCGTTCAAAATAATCAGGGATAGAACGAATTTTCGTGTAATAGACAATTGGCAACCAACCAAAAAGAAAAAGAGGCATGAAAAACCAGTCATTCATATAGGTCATTGTGGATGAAAAACCATGTTCATATGCCTTCGCTGAATATTTAAGAAAACTATGACTCCCAACTCCGGTGGCCACTATACTCATAGTGATAAGCCACCAAGAAAATCGCCTTCCACTAAAGAAAAAATCCTGTGTTGTCTTATTATACCTAGCAAAGAAAGAACCAAACCCTAGGACCAATGAAAAATATCCAAGAATGATTATCCAGAAAAATGAGGAGGTTTGAATTGTTGCATCCATTAGACTACTCGATCTGATTTAAAGAAAAGTGTAGTGACAAGGTGCAAGGTCATCGCCATTATAAATAAACCTATGATCATTACGATCATTGTTTTGCCTAGTGCCGCAAATGTAAAGAGGCTGTGAATGCCCATATAATAAAATAGGCCAAATATTAATACATGGAGCCAGTGCTTGTGTCTGATCCTATCCGTATTCAAGGAATTAGACTTAAGTATTATATACATCCCAATAACAAATATGCCTCCCCCCATGATATACAGGTAAAGATATGGCAACCATACTCGTTGAAAATCAATCATTATATATGTCCTTTATCTTATCAAACTCAGATCTTAAACTTATCCAAGTTTCATTTAAACCTTCGACCATTACCTTTGTAGTCCCAACGACAGGCATGAAATTGGTATCACCATTCCATCTTGGCACAATATGATAGTGTAAATGGTCTTCTATTCCGGCTCCGCCTGCCTTACCCAGATTTGCACCAAAATTAAATCCCTCTGCATTCATTTTTTTTCTCAAAATATTCATTGATTCATTTGCAAGACGCATGATCTCTTCATTGCAAACCGCAGAAAGGTCATTGGTGTCCGAAGAATGCGCATAAGGGCATATCATAATATGTCCATTGGAGTATGGGTAAAGGTTCATAAGTATAAAAGCTTCCTTACCTCTATAGAGCACAAGACTGTCCTGGTCGTCTTTTGATATTGACTTATTACAAAAAACACATCCATCCTCATTTTCTGCTCGAATATATTCTATTCGCCAAGGTGCCCAGAGTCTATTCATCCTCTAATTGTTTTCTTTCCTGTATTACTTTTTGTTCGAATTCCTTTGGCATTTTTTCATAATGGCTGAAGGATTCGGAATGGAGACCTCTTCCTCCGGTCAAGGATCGAACAGTTGTTGCATAATGATATAGTTCGGCTTGGGGAACCTGTGCTTTGATGACTTGAAAACTACCATCTGACTCCATCCCCATTATTTTCCCACGCTTGCCAGATATGCCACCCATGATATCACCCATAAATTCTTCTGGTACCTTGACCTCCACATCCATTATAGGTTCTAGAAGGCAAGGCTGAGCACTTAGGAATGCTTCCCTAAAAGCATGTTTCCCAGCTGTTTGGAAAGCTATGTCCTTTGAATCCACGGGGTGCATCTTCCCATCATAAAAGTTAACCTTTACATCGACTACCTTGCATCCGGCAATGATACCATCTGAGCATGCTGCCTTGACACCCTTTTCAACTGAGGGAACAAATACACGGTCTACATTTTGGCCAACAAGAGACTGTTTGAATTCAATCCCCTCTCCTTTTTGTGCTGATTCAATTCTCATCCATACCTCTGCAAATTGGCCAGCTCCTCCAGATTGTTTCTTGTGGCGGTATTTGGCCTCACCCTTACCCAATATTGTTTCCCTAAATGGTACCTTAGGCTCTTCTAGATCAATATCTATTCCAAATCTTCTCTTCAATCTTTCTGATGAAACTGTAAGGTGAAGCTCTCCTTGTCCAGAAATAATGGTCTGCTTGACCTCTGAATCCACTCTATATATAAAAGTAGGATCTTCCTCATGAAGAGTTGAAAGACCAACAGCGAGTTTTTCCTCATCACCTTTCGCAGAAGATTTGATGGCAGCATGTATATTGGGGTTTGGCAAATTCATTTTGGGTAGTGTTACGTGCTTACCAGAACAAAGTGTATTCCCAGTATGGGTATCCTTTAATTTTACAACTCCTGCAATATCTCCTGCTGATAGCTCACTGACCTGTTCTCTATTTTTACCATTCAGGATGTACATTTGCCCGAACCTCTCATTAATATTTCTATTTGTATTGTGATAGTCTTGGCCAGTATGTACACTCCCAGAATAAACTCTGAACAAGGACAACTCTCCTACATGTGACTCGGCCATGGTCTTAAAAATTTGCAACACAGTTTCCTTACCATCAAGAGATACATCAACATCATTACCTTGGTCATCATGTGCAGTGATGATCTTTCTATCATCTGGCGAAGAACCATATTTAGAAATGAAATCACAAAGACGTGCGACACCGATATTTGAGGTCGAGGATACGCAAAAAAGAGGAATAAATACTTGGTCTTGAATGGCTCTGTGAATCCCGTTCCTCATTTCTTCTTCAGATAAACTGCCCTGGTCAAAAAATTTCTCCAATAATGTATCATCCGACTCAGCAACATACTCTATCAATTCACCATGTAAAACTTTTACCTTTTCTTTCAAATCTTCAGGCAGGTCGCTTTCCGTCATTTTGCCTGAACCATCTGTCTGATATGAAATCAACTCTGTTCTTAGAACATCAATATTTTGATTATATCCAGGTCCTTCATTAACAGGCAATTGCATTGGGAACACATTATTCCCAAAACGTTTTCTTGCTTGAGAAAGGATAGTATCAAATTTCACATGCTCTCTATCAAGTCCATTTACCACTAGCATTTTGGGGATTCCCAAATTGGTGGAATGATTCCACATTGTCTCAGTACCAACCTCAACGCCATTGACCGCGTGAATAGTGATGACCGCCAGATCAACGACACTTAAGCTTCCAAGAGCCTCACCAACAAAATCAGAATAACCAGGAGTGTCGATCATATTGAATTTTTTATCCATCCACTCCATATGGAGCGGGGTGCTGTGTATGGAGATTTGTCTGGTTTTTTCTCCAGGATGATAATCAGAAGTGGTGGACCCATCTTCAATTCTACCCAGTCGATTGATCTCCCCACCAAGTTTGAGCATGGCCTCTGCAAGACACGTCTTTCCTGATGCGCCGTGTCCGACGATAGCAAAGTTTCTTATATCAGATGATGAAAAGTTTTTCATATCGTATCCTCATTCAAATTATATAATCATAGCTAGAAAGGTGCCGATTGTAAACACTCAGCCAAGTAAAATCAAGGAAATTAAAGATCTAGGGTTCTTTGCTCTTCAATGTATGCCCTAACAACGGGTACTACATAGATCTTCTCTAGATCGAATTCAAGAAAACTATTTGCCAAGGTTTTCAGGCGCTGTTCAATAGGTTTCTGTTTATTAACTACGATCACAGTCCTTTTATTCACAATACATGTCCCGCCAGTAAAATCACCTTTGCCTTTTAATATCTTCAAGCCCAATTTTTCAGCAAGATCTTCAAAATGGGCATATAGTTTATCATTCTTCATTATATCAGATCATTTTGTCCATTTGCCTTTAATAACTCTACTAATTGTTTTACCTCTTCTACCTTGCTCTTTGGTACGACAAGGGTAGCATCATCAGTATTGACAACTATAAGATCATCGGTCCCAACAACAGCAGTGAACCGCCCAGTGGAATGAATCAGATTATTTTTCCCATTCATAACCTCTCCATTCCCTTTGATCATGTTACCATCTTTTGAATTGTTCAATACATCATAGAGCGCATTCCATGATCCTATATCATTCCATTGGAAATCACCCGCAACAACATATATATTGAGAGCCTTTTCTAATAATCCATAGTCAATTGATTCTGGTTCAATCAATTCCCATAGATCATCAAAAGATTCGCCTGAATTTAATTTTGGAGCTATGTCTCCCAAAGACTCATATAACTCTGGTAAAAACTCTTTAAGGCTATCCATAAAAGTACCAATTCTCCAAAAGAACATGCCCGCATTCCATAGAAAATCACCACTAGATAAAAATCTTTTTGCAAGTTTTTCATGTGGCTTTTCTGCGAAGGTCTTTACATGGTAGGCATCAAGGTGGTCTATCTCACTATTTTCATCATATTGTATATAACCATAGGCAGTGGAAGGATGGGTGGGTTTTATTCCTATGGTAACAAGGTTCTCACCTTTCCTAGCAAGATGATCAGCCGTATTAATTACTTTTTCAAACTTATGGTGTCCAACAATTAAATGGTCTGAAGGGAATACACCCATTATATCATCTGGATTGTCCAATCCCAAGTAGGCCCCCATCAGTCCAATCGCTGGAGCAGTATTCTTTCCTGCGGGTTCTACTAGTACGTTAGCAGGGTCAATCCCATCTATCTCATCAATAATTTGATCATACAGATCTTTTCGGGTAATGATATAAATGTGTGTGACCTTCTTGATCTTTTTTAATCGATCTACCGTCATTTGTAGCATTGATCTATCACCAATGATATTTAATAACTGCTTTGGGCGGGACGACCTGCTATAGGGCCAAAAACGAGATCCACTACCTCCTGCTAAAATCACACACTTCATATCATTGGATCGGGTTAAGATCGATCTCTTGAAGTTCTATATCCCAATTGGTACGAATCTTCACAGTATCGGGGTAATGATAGAACCATTCAGCAGTACGATATGGATCAATTCTTCCATGTGAATATTGCATATTACTATCACTATCTTGAAAAAACATTAAAGAATAGTTTCCTTCAGGTACATTATCCATAGTTGTTGTGCCTTTTAAATTTACAACTGATCTAAAAACAGTATCAGATTTTTCCATTTTTATCAATTCGGCTATAATGCTGCTATTTGAATTAGGATGAGAGTTAATAATTAATGATCCAAAGCCCTGGTAGTCGCTTGTTTTAAAGGTGATCGATGTTATTGAATCTTTTAGAGCCATTCCAAAGGCTGGTGTGATCTCATCTCTGGATATTTTCAAATTATAAGTTGATCTAGGTTCCCAATTTTCTTTTGGAGCCAAACTCAATGATATTGGTGAGTCCCAATTGATAGTGTATGGAATCAAAACTGAATCTTTTAACATAGAAAATAAATTTTCATATTGGTCTAATTCTACCAAATTAGAAAAAATGATCTTCAATGGTCTTATATGATCTGATTCAATGTGAAGTTGGTATTTAGCATTTGGCTGTACAATAGACAGTGCTACTGTATCGATATTGGATTCCATCTTAACACGTATACTTCCAGAGTCAACCAACGTAGTGTTCCATTTATTAAGCGTTTTTGATTTAATTGAAATATAACCGTTCATAGGATCGTCCAATAAAAAATATAATTTTTCATTATCCTTCGGGTCTTCGAAAAAGTCTGCATTGACCATCGATGAATCATCATCAGTGATCTCTAATTGTATTTCATTTATTACATCTTTTATACTTTCTGAAAAAGATATTCTACCCCAAGACTCTTGAAAAGATTCAGCGCTTATCATCCTTATCCCACCAAGTCTATCTGGAATCTGAATATTGACACCTTCCACGTTCTCATCGCTGCCTAGTCCTATTATAGGCAACCAACTAAGGCCATATGCGAATCTATCTGAGACTATTGGTGTACCAGACAATGTTCTATCAACAGCGGCAATTCTGTATTCGCCCAAAGATAAAAATTTAAATTCGTAGTGACCTTCACTTGATGCATCAATCACATAATCAGGAACCCTTTCATAAAATTTTATTTGGTCTAATTCATTTTGAATTTTCCAAAGATTCAACGATGCATCTTTTGAATACTGAACTGTACCAGATATAGCTCCTTGATCAATTTGAGGCCCTGTGGAGAAGGCCACCTGAATTCCCTGTGAAAGTTTCACTCTGTGCTCATCACCTAGATCCCTGTTGATTGAAATGATATATGTCTGGTTCATGAAAAGGGAGTCCGGGAAATCGATATAAACCTTCTTCCCGCTATAAGTTATGTCTGGTTTCTCCTTTAAGGACGGTAAAATAGCTATTGCCCTGTCAACTGTGTTCTCATCTAAGTATTCTGAGAACAATAATTCAACTCTTCCTCCCTCGAAGTGTGTTGTACCATCAGGAGGAAAGGTCTCGATCAACTCTGGTGGAGTTTCATCCTTTGGCCCACCAGGAGGCGACATCACAGCCGCACATGAAATAAATAATATGAGGACTAATTGCTTTAATAATAAGCCCTTGATCTTTTTTTTGTTACGCACTTATCTTTTTTCCAAATTTACTGGTATCTCATTGTTAAATGTTATTTCTGTTTGCGAGACATTCAGTGTTATGCACCAGACCTTAACTCCTGCTCTATAAGCATCAATTAAAGCTGATGAAAAATTTGGATCTCTTTCCCACATAGGTTCAAATGAAATTGCATCTGGCCTCTGACATACAAATAATATCCCAGCAGCATTATTTTCATTATTTATCAGAGCCATTAATGCCTTCGCATGCTTCATACCTCTCAATGTAACAGCATCAGGAAACTGAGCGATACCATTTCTAACATAGGTAACGGACTTTACCTCAAGGTAAAAATCTTTCCCATTATTATCATTTAAAAGAAAATCAAATCTATGATCCTTCACAGTAACCTCTGGTCTTACTAATCTATATGAACTCAAAATGGGTAGTGTGTTATTTTGTAAAGCATACTTAATAAAATAATTTGGAAGAGTTGAGACAAGTGATATCCATTGTCCTTCCATATTGACCATGACCGTCGTAAAGGCAGTTTTTCTATTTGTATCTTTAGGTGCCGGTCTAGCTAAAAGCGATGCTCCAGGTACAAGTAGTTCTTTTAGCCTGCCTGGATCAGGCAAGTGACTCCTGTACTCTTTGCCACCTATTTCAATTATCGTTATAAAACGATTGGGTCGTTCAATAAAAATAGCAGGAACCAGTGGGCCATCAATCTTCATGGACAAGCATATGATCAAGTTTTTTATCTGTCATTAGGAAATACATAATTCTTTGTAAATTTGACCTAACAAATATATTCAACATCCATGCCTCTTGTCCCTTCATACATAAAAAAATTAAATAGTTATAAACCCGGAAAGCCTATTGAAGAGGTACAGAGAGAATTGGGGTTAGACAATGTCATTAAATTAGCATCCAATGAAAATCCACTTGGAGCATCTCCCAGAGCCTTGGACGCAATCCAAAATGCAATGGTAGACAGTCATAGATATCCTGATGCCTCAGGATATGAATTGCGAAAAAAACTGAGTGAAAGATTCAATGTCAAAATAGATAATGTAGTATTGGGTGCAGGGTCTGAGGGAATCATGTCTACAATAATGCGTACTTTTTTACTTAGTGACGATGAACTGATCAGTGCAAAAAATTCCTTCATTGGTTTTCGTGTTTTGGCGTATGCTTCAGGAAAGAGAATCCATTGGGTCCCCATGAAAAAACATCGTTATGACCTTGAGGCCATGGCAAAAGAAATAACAGACTATACTAAGATCATCTACATTGCAAACCCAGATAATCCCATGGGTACATATATAACAAAAAAAGAATTTGATGAATTCTACTCGTACGTACCAGAGAGAGTGCTGATCATTCTTGATGAGGCCTATTTTGAATTTGCACATGGCTTGGAAGACTACCCTGATTCAATGACGTATAGGTATGATAATGTTATCACGCTACGTAGTTTCTCAAAGGCATATGGTCTAGGAGGGATAAGAATTGGATACGGTTTCGCACATGATGACCTCATTGATAACTTACTCAAGGTAAAGGTCCCCTTTGAACCTTCCTTGCTGGCCCAGGTAGCTGGATTGGCCGCACTTGATGACAATGATTTTTTATCTAGAACTCTTGAAATAAATAATAAAGGAATGAATTACCTCACGCAAGAGTTAGAATTATTAAAGGTCAAACATGTACCCTCAATTGCAAATTTCATTACAACCATATGGGATTCAGAGGCTAGGGCAACAGATTTGACAAAGGGACTATTGGAAAAAGGTGTTATCGTAAGACAGCTAGCTGCTTTTGGTTGGCCAAATTATATTCGAATTTCGGTAGGACTTGAAAAAGAGAATGATAGATTTATTGAGTCTTTAAAGGAAATATTATGAATGATGCCCCGTATTCCATTAAGGGATTTGATCATTGCGAACTCTATGTTGGCAATGCAAAACAAACCGCATATTACTACAATACAACCATGGGGTTCAAAACTGTTGCCTATCGCGGTCTTGAGACAGGATGTAGAGATAGGGTCAGTTATGTTTTAAACCAAGGTCGTATTTTTCTTGTTGTCACATCTCCTCTTGAAAAGAACACAGAAATAGGTGACCATATTGATCGACATGGTGATGGGATAAAAGACGTTGCATTCACGGTAGACAATGCTGAAGAGGCTTGGAGTGCCTCTTTGGGTCGTGGAGCAAAAAGTGCCCTAGAACCAACAGAGATCAAAGATGGTAATGGAGAGGCTGTCATCTCTTCCATTCATACCTTTGGTGATACCATTCATACTTTTATTGAGCGCAATAATTACAAAGGCTCCTTTCTCCCTGGCTACAAAGTACATCAACCAAAAATTGATTCAGAAATGTTGGGACTCATTCATATAGATCATATTGTTGGAAATCAACCAGATGGAGAAATGCAAACTATATGTGATTTCTATGAAAAGGTTTTTGGATGGCATCGATTTTGGACAGTGGATGATAAAGACATAACAACAGAATACTCCTCACTACGCTCAATCGTTATGGCAAATGAAAATGAGATTGTGAAAATGCCAATAAATGAACCAGCGGAAGGATTAAAAAAATCTCAAATACAAGAGTTCATAGACTATTACGAAACAGCCGGAGTACAACATCTGGCACTATCAACAAAGGACATAATCCACTCTGTAGAAATAATGCGAAATAATGGAGTTGAATTCTTACCCACTCCAGATTCTTATTATGATAACTTGATCGACAGGGTTGGAGAGATAGATGAGGATATTGAAAAACTAAAGAAATTTGGAATTCTGGTCGACAATGATGAAAACGGTTATATGTTACAGATATTTACAAAGCCGCTACAAGACAGGCCCACCCTTTTCTTTGAGATCATTCAAAGAAAAGGATCAAATAGTTTTGGCAAGGGGAATTTCAAGGCATTATTTGAATCCATAGAAAGAGAGCAGGAAAAAAGAGGAAATCTATAAATGAAATTTGCAACCTATCAGAACAATGGGAATGCTAAACCAAGATTTGGTTTTAAAAGGAATTCGTACATTGTGGATATTGAGCGATGTGCCAATTGGCTTAATCAACAAAATGAAGATATTAATATTGTAGATATCCCATCATCCTTAAAAGAGGCACTCAAGAATTGGGAATCAAATTTTGAAAAGTTAAGCAAATTGGATGCTCTCTTATCAGACAATAATATAAATGAAAGTGATATGAATGGTGATGCTATTGCCAGTTTGGAGTCTGATGTGGAGCTAATGGCACCTGTCCCAGACCCTCAATCCTTCAGAGACTTTTATGCATTTGAGCAACATGTACGTTCAGCAAGAAAACTTCGTGGCCTTGACATGCATCCAGACTGGTTTAAGATTCCCATATTTTATTTTTCTAACCCCGTGGCTATGTTCGGGCATGGCTCAAGTATCAATTATCCTAAAGGGACAGAAGAATTAGATTTTGAACTTGAGTTCGCAGTGATCTTAGCAAATGGAGGATCGGACATATCAGCAGAGACTGCAGGTAATTACATCGCAGGATATACTATTTGCAATGATTGGTCGGCAAGGGATCTTCAAAGAGAGGAAATGGCAATGAGCCTAGGGCCAGCAAAAGGAAAAGATTTTGCAACTAGTTTTGGTCCATATATGGTTACTCCAGATGAGCTTGAAGATGCCTGGGATGAACAAGGTAAATTACATCTCCGAATGACATGCCATATAAATGATGAATTGATATCTGATGGCAACACGAATGACCTATATCACCCATTTGAAAAAATGATCGAGCGTGCCTCTATGAACACAAAACTACTCCCTGGAGAATATCTAGGATCAGGAACTGTTGGTACAGGATGTATTCTTGAATTGAGACCGGAGAATACTGGCGGGTGGATCAAAAAAGGAGATGTGGTAAGATTAGAAGTAGAGAAACTCGGTGTTTTGGAAAATAAAATAGTATAAACAACTATGCCTTTTTATCAGAAACAGGGAAAGATCCCATCAAAGCGACATATTCAATTCAGGAATGAAAAAAATGAATTGCTCTGGGAGGAATTGATCAGTCGCGGTGGATTCAGTAATATCTATTCTAATGTTTATCATAATAACCCTCCAACCTCCGTTGATGCCATTGGTGAAATAAAAAAGACTGAATTGATCGCCGCTGATGACAAACACCGTCACATGCATATCCTGACGTCCAAGATTAAATCAAGTGGAGATTGCATCTCTTCCAGAGTGCCACTCTTCTTTAATTCAGATATAATTATATCAAAGGCACATGCCAATGATTCAATGACCTCACCATATAGGAACGGTTGTGCTGATGAGATCTTATTCATACATGAGGGCCGTGGGAATTTCCAGTCCAATTTCGGAAACATTGATCTAAGTCCAGGTGATTATCTAGTAATCCCAAGAGGCATCATCTGGAAAATAAGTGTCCAAACAAAAATGAGAATACTGGTCATTGAGTCCCCCACACCAGTTGAGACACCTGATCGTTATCGTAATAGTTTTGGACAATTGCTAGAACATTCACCATTTTCAGAGCGCGATATCACTACACCAAAATTTGTTGGGCCTGTTGAAGATAGGCCTACTGAGGTCGATGTTAAACTAACGCAAGGAATTCAAACATACACATATCAGCATCATCCATTTGATATTGTTGGATGGGATGGGTACTACTTCCCCTATGTTTTCAATATCAATGATTTTATGCCTATAACTGGGAAAATTCACCAACCACCACCCGTTCATCAAACCTTTCAAACCAGGGGCTTTGTCATTTGCTCTTTTGTACCAAGACTATTTGACTATCATCCCAATTCAATTCCTGCCCCTTATGCTCATAGCAATGTTGACTCTGATGAGATCATTTATTATGCTGAGGGCGAATTCATGAGTAGAAAAGGCATAGAAAAAGAATCAATAACTTTCCATCCAATGGGACTTCCCCATGGTCCACAACCTGGAAAGATAGAAGAATCAATTGGTGCAAAAGAGACCAACGAACTGGCGGTCATGATAGATACATTCAAAAAACTTAATATCTCAGAATCCGCAATGAACATAGATGATGAGGGTTATCCATATTCTTGGTTGGATAGATGAAATTTGATCCTGCCAAAATATCATTTACTGATGTACATAAGTTAATGATCGGGTCTATTGTACCTCGCCCAATAGCATTTGTATCTACCTTGTCAAAGGAAGGGAAAAATAATATTGCTCCATTTTCATACTTCAATGGAGTTTGCTCCAATCCACCCACGATCATGTTTGCTCCAGCACGACGTGGATGGGATGGCAAAGAAAAAGATACTCTGATCAATATACGAGACTCTAATCAATTTGTAATAAATATCGTGTCTGAAAGTTTTGCAGAGCAGATGGTAATGTGCTCTACTGATTTTGATCCCACTGTAGATGAATTTGAAGTTTCTGGGTTGACTCCACAACCATCAAATAAGGTTTCCCCACCTAGATTGCTAGAGTCTAAGATAAGTTTTGAATGTGAATTGAATCAAATCGTTGAGATAGGTGAGACAGGACCAGGCAGTGGCTTTATTGTCATTGGAACCGTTGTACTATTTCATATTGATGACGATGTATATGATGATGGTCGCATTCTATTGGATAAACTTGAACCACTTGGAAGACTTGCTGGGAATTGGTATACAAGGCCCAGTGATACCTTGAAGATCATTCGCAAGGTTAAACCCAAATAAGATTATTTACTGGTCACCTTAGAGACCAAGGTCAATGATCTCTTCTTTGACCACTTTGACCATCTTGGTCACCTCTCTTGATTGGAGTGTGAATACCTTCCCTTTGGGGAGCATGAATGTTAGATGATCATTTACATCACATGTCTCACCTTTGCTAATACCTTCTGCTGAATAATCATCCTCGCCAAAGATCCTGACCTTGACTTCCTGCCTATTACCTGATGAGTCCAGTGCTCTTATTCTAATAGGCACAAGTTCCTCATTTACCAGGTCGGTCGCATATCTGTCTGTCACGTCTATTGCGTTATATTTTTTAACATTTGGTAGCCAATTCATTGGGAAGTAGATATCTGTTTCTTCCCATGTCGCTGCAAATATCCCATATTTATTGCTGCCCTTGGTTGCCTTACTTGCAAGATCTCGAAACCAGGAATCATTCAACTTATCACCTGTAGGTTCTGCCGCACCTGTAAAATGCCATTGCCCATCCCATATCTCAACCCAGGAATGATTGCCAGAATTATTATGCCATAATGGTGTTCCAACAAAACGTGCAGGGATTCCCACACTTCGACAAACATCAATAAGCAAAATACTTAGACCCGTACATGAGGCCATTCCAGCATCAATACTTTCATAGGGCGACTGGTCTGCCTTTGGGCGGGCCGTGGAATAAATAACACCCAATTCTTTAAATATTTTTTGGTTGAGAAGGGCGACTGCCTCATAAGAAGACGTTGCATCCTTAACGATTGGATAAAACTTATTGTAAAAATCTAGGCGCCAGTCTTCAACTCTTTCATTCAAGTTTGCATATGGTAATATATAGTTAAGAAATAACTCGGTAGGCACTTTCATCCCCCAAGAAGTATTGTCTCTTACGTTGTATGCTAACTCACAATTTGAAAGAAGGAAATCAGCCGACAAATTCTTAAGGTCTTCATCAGGCATATGAGTGAGCAGCCATGTCATTCCCTCAAGCTGATTCATTGGGACTTTTTTTATTGCTTTTTTTAACTCTGAACGATTGTTTCCAGAAATTCTAAGTACCTTATCTAAATCGCTCCCCATTGATAGGGTCAGTAATAATAATGCCACTATTTTCTTCATAAGACAGTTTCTTTTATATGTCACAGAGTACAAAAACAATTAATAAACTTCCAATTAAAATATAGAGCATAATGCTAACTCATTATTTATAGTTTTTGCCATGGAAACAAGTTTAAAAAACAAGATATATAATGCACAGTGCATTGGAAATGTTGAGCCAATAGAATATATGACCCCTTACCCATCAATGAGATCTCTTATTGAAGGGCAGACAATTAAATTTTCCAATCAGATCATAATGGATAAAGAAAGAATCACAAATCAAGGATTCTTATCATATGTTCAACAAACAAGTAATTGGTTGGAAAGCATTGGAATAGAACCAAAGCAACGGGTGATCATACAGAAACTTACATACCCTCAAACGGAGATATTGCTTTATGGGATATGGAATCTAGGTGCTTCAGCGGTATTACCCTCAGACCTGAGTATGGACGAAGTAAAAAAAAGATCTGGCACTAGACATATGATCTCATCAAAAACAGATCTATTCACAGAAATAGTATCATACTCAGACAAATTCGAACCAAGATACAAACCGCTACTAAATGATGAGGCAATATTATCCTTTGAAAAGGAACCTGGTGTTAGACTGTCTCATTACAATCTTTTGGTCAATGTCAATGGAATACAAAAAGGAATTGGGTTAAAAAGTAGAACTCGAATCCATTGCGATCTTTTAGTTGGGTCAGCTTGTTGGGTTGTATTTCAAGTGATTCTTCCAATTTATTGTGGATGTATCTGTGATGATAGGAAGCCTGAGGTGACCATTGGACTATCTGGTAATGATTATAATCTCAGAAAAGACGTAATGAACATAAAGAAATTCTCTAACAATGATATCGCCATCTGTATGGAAAATACTGCCGCATTATCCATTGGAAAGACACCTCTACACCTTTCAGATTATGAAATAAGAAAAGATGACTTAAAGATAAGAGGGCACTCTGTCATGATGGGCTATCTGGATGATTCGATCAATGATACATCATTCCATAATGATGGTTTAATTATACCATTCTAACCAAGATCTGATAAAACCTGACCAGCGTGTTCCTTTGGCTTTACCTTTTCATATGCCTTTAGGATAATACCCTTCTCATCGATCAAATATGAAATACGATAGATGCCCTCATATTCTTTGCCCATAAACTTTTTTAAACCAAATGCCTTATATGCTCTAATGGTCGTCTTATCAGGGTCAGAAAGAAGAGAAAAAGGAAATTCTTTTTTGGTGCAAAAGTTCTTCTGTGCTTTTACCGAATCTGCACTCATTCCAATGATGACCGTGTTCTTCTTCTGAAAATTTTCGTACTCGTCCCGGAGCACTTGACCTTCAATTGCTCAGCCTGGAGTACTGGCCTTAGGATAGAACCATAGCAATACCTTCTGGCCTTGAAAATCAACTAGGCTTACAGGATTACCGTCTTGATCATCCAATGTAAAATCTGGTGCCTTATTTCCTTCTAATAGCATTTAACTCTCCAATTGAATTATAATGAAACTTCTGACCATTTGATTCGGTCATCATCTAAAATTAACATACTATGGACTGCTGAAATTCCTTCCTTTTGCCCTTTCCATACAAGTGTTTTACAGGCTATTTCAAATTCAACCCACTTAAAGTCACAATGTTCCCTTGAAAGGGTAACCCCACCATCATCAACCTCAATTCCAAATACTGGGACCAGATTGATCCTATCATCATGTGCCTCATAAAATTTGCTGACATGGTCAGCCACAAACATTTTAACAGGATGGAATCCCGTCTCCTCATTTAACTCACGAACAGCAGCCTGCACAGCTGTCTCACCTTCTTCTATCTTCCCTGCTACGCCTTGCCACAAATGTTCATACTTTTTTGTTTTTGCTCGTTTTAATAATAGGTACTCGATCTCATTATTTTTTCGTCGATATACATAGGCATCTATTACTCTGATAATGATCTTTGGCATTACATCCCCTTCATCTGACTCATATCATTTAAGGCTGTCTTAGACCAATCCTCAAAATTATTATTATCGATACTTTCTCTTATTTGCCTCATAAGATCATTATAGTATGTAAGATTTAATGTTGATGCAATGCGAAGGCCTAGTACCTCATTGATATTGAATAGGTGCCTTACATATGATCTTGAAAAAGAATTCCCCCATGGATGAGAACTCTGTTCATCGATGGAAGAATGATCATTTTTATATTTCTCATTCCTGATGTTGATGACCCCCTCTGTTGTAAAAATATGACCATTCCTACCATTTCGTGTTGGTATGACACAATCAAACATGTCAACACCTCTTTGCACTGACTTTATCAAATCAGAGGGCTTGCCGACTCCCATAAGATAACGAGGTTGGGCTTTTGGAAGTAAGGTGTCGCAGAATGCTATCGTATCAAGCATTGCATTTTTCTCTTCTCCCACTGCAAGCCCGCCAATTGCCATGCCGCAAGATGACTGGTCAACCAATTGATCAGAACTCATTTTTCTAAGATCTCGATCTGTTCCACCCTGAACGATAGGAAATACAACTTGTTCATGATCATAGAACTTTGGATTATCACTTAGCCATTTTGAGCAACGAATCATCCAACGAGTTGTCCTTTCAACAGAATTTTTAAGTGTTGTATGATCTGAGTCGCCTGGAGGGCAATCATCAAAGGCCATGATAATGTCCGAACCAAGATAACGTTGAATCTCCATCGACCTTTCTGGTGTAAACATATGTCTACTACCATCTAGGTGAGATTGGAACTCAACTCCTTCATTTGTTATCTTATTTAACTTGGCAAGTGAAAAGACCTGAAATCCTCCGCTGTCAGTTAATATAGGCCTGTCCCATGATGCAAATTTGTGCAATCCTCCTGCTTGATTAATTATACTGGTCCCAGGTCTGAGATAAAGATGGTATGTATTCCCAAGTATTATTTTGAAGTCAATGGTTTTAAGCTCATCAGGCCCCATGGTCTTGACAGCCCCAACAGTACCCACGGGCATAAATACAGGAGTATTGATATTCCCATGGTCCGTTTCTAAAGTCCCTGTACGGGCACTAGAGTTTAAAGAAGATGTTTTTATTGTGAATTTCAAGAAAGATCAGAATAATAATTTGAATGCATCTTTCACATAACTGATCGGCTTCAGTTCAATATCCAATTTTAACTTCTTCAAACTCTTGCTTATGCTTGAAGATGGAACAAGTGCCATTTTGAATCCAAGTGATTGAGCCTCACTTAATCGATGCTCTATACGATTGATCGAGCGTACTTCACCAGCGAGTCCAACCTCTCCACACAACACCACGCCTTTATTTACAGTTTTGTCCATTGTACTCGATGCAATAGATGATATAATTGAAAGGTCCAGTGCAGGATCATCAACTTTGAGTCCCCCCACCAAATTTACAAATACATCTTTAGTTCCCATCGCAAGCCCCATCCTTTTTTCTAACACTGCGATCAACATACCCAGACGCTTATAATCAAATCCATTTACATTACGCTGAGGAGTTCCATAATTTGCATTTGTGACAAGAGCCTGGACCTCAACAAGAATTGGTCTGGTCCCTTCTAATGATGGATATATGGTCGTCCCTGCTACATCAACACTGCGTTCAGCCAAGAACATCTCTGATGGATTTTTTACCTCCTCCAGACCTGTCTCATTCATTTGAAAGATCCCCACCTCGTGGGTGGCTCCAAATCGATTCTTTGCTGACCTTAACATCCGATGATCATATCGGTCATCTCCTTCCATATACAGAACTGTGTCTACCATATGCTCAAGCATCTTCGGACCTGCAATTGTTCCTTCCTTAGTGACATGCCCAACGATCAATATCGCAACATTTTTATGTTTAGCCGTTTCTAGAAGTCTTTGCCCACAATCACGTATTTGGCTTGGGGACCCGGGTAAGGAATCAAGTCCTGAGTTCATAATGGTCTGGATGGAATCAACAATGAGCATTTCTGGTTGTATGCGTTCTAGATGATTTAAAATCCCGTCAAGATCATTTTCTCCAGAAAAAAATAAGTTATCAGGATTGATCTTTAATCTTTTTGCCCTTAGCGCAACTTGTTCTTCACTTTCTTCTGCAGATATATATAGTGCTTTTCTTTTTAATCCAGAACAGATATGTAGCGCAAGGGTTGATTTTCCTACACCTGGGTTTCCTCCTAGAAGAATTAACGAGCCCGATAGTAATCCTCCTCCAAGTACGCGATCCACCTCTTTTAAGCCTGTACTTAACCGTTCTCCTGGATCCCCACTAAGGATGTCATTTAAAGATCTTGACTCTCTTTCAATGACATTCCTTACCCTTTTATTGGTTGTTCGAAACTCTGAGAGGGTACCCCATTCTCTACAGGAAGGGCACTGCCCATTCCATTTAGGAAAATCATCTCCACAAGAAGAACATAGAAAAGCTATTTTTGATCTAATATTGGCCATGATGGGTCTAGAAATTGCCCATCAAGGGAAGAGGAATCAAGAGAGGTTTACCAGTCTGGACCTAGAGAAAAATACCATTGGGGCTTAGAATAGCCATCTGGATTTCTATCCCAAGCCATTTCTATCTTTAATAGAAAATATCCCAGATTGATCTTTGTACCTAGACCTGCGGTCGTTACCCATGGTGAATAGCCCCCAGAGACATTGCTCCCATATCTATCTGGCCACTTATTTGTAGAAAATTCATTTTTATTATCCCATGCTGCGCCAATATCCATAAATGCATGCCCACGAATGTTCCCAAATATCATCTTCAATGGGAAACCGAGTGCTAGATAATTGATGAAGGGGAAGCGCACCTCTATGTTGAAAAGAGATGTTGTGCTCCCAAAACGCTCAGCAAAGCGGGCGCCTCTTAGAGGCCATGCATATTCGGTGAAATAGATATCATGTATAAGTGATGCATTGGACGTGTCCAGTATGACATCTCTGAAAATATTATCATCCTTAACGCCGTTGGTCTCACCGCCGCCTGTTAGAAGATATGGTATGCCCCCCATAAAGAATTTTTGTTTATCTGGGCCAAGGCTTTTACCAAAATAACCTCTCAGTGCGATTGTATAGTCTTTTCCTAAACGCCAATATTTTCTAAGGTCTGTCTTGATCGTTTGAAATTTTATCTCATTTGATCCATACCCAGGATTGACGGTCAATGTCGAATTTTGTCTAAATCCATCAACGGGACCTGTAAATCCAAATACCGCATTATCATAGATATAACTGACCCTTGGCAAAACAGTCGAATAGGTTGAGGAATAGGTTTCATTGTATTCTATCTGGTTAAAATCATTATAGTCCTGCTCTAATATAGAATAGTTAATATTGTGCCATGAGAGACCATAGTCAAACCTCTGGTATCGACTAAATGGTTGAGAGACAATACCCTGCACTCCATAATGCCTCAAGCGCGCCAAACTCCAATAATCTGCTTGAAAGAAGTTTGCATTTTGAAAAGCAATGAAATAATAGTCTGTCTTATTCTTGAGATATCCATATTGAAAGAAATAATCACTATTTTCAAGAGTGAGTACCATTTCAGTGCCAAATGCAATTTGATGGTCACCTAAAATATCGCTAAAGGCAAAATATGTCATTCCACTGGTCCCAAAAACATTGCTTATCTGTAAGTTGCCACTTACAAGGTCCAATGTAAATCTTGTTTTATATGCCTTTGGGACATATTGTCCATCTACTTTTGCTGAGTCTATTGAAACAAGTTCCTCAGACACACTATTGTCTTTAACAGTTGAATTGAAATGCTGATAGCCTCTTGCAAATATATGGTCTGAGTATTGGTTCGATTCATCTATTCCACCTCTCATATTTGATTTATGCTTTCTAAGATCTGCTATTTCTGTTTTCTGAGTCTCATCATTCAGAATGAACTGAGTCGGATTGATCGTTTGTTTTTTCAACTGCAATGGGTTTGTCATACTATATAGATCCCAACCAATACCGGAGTAACCAGCAAAGATGAGTAATTTATCATCCTTACTTAGGGTTGGCTGCTGCAGACCGGTCAGAACATTTGTGACAGCATAGGGTTCAACCTTTTTCTGCTCACCTGTCTCAGGGTCAAATTCACCTTGAAGAGGATGAATAAAAAGATTCCAAACACCATTGTGGTCCGAAGTGTAGAAAAGGCTCTCGCTTGAAAGTGACCACACTGGGTGTGATTCATTATGATCGGTGTTTGTAATCCTATCTATTATTTTTGTTTCAATATTTACTGAGTATATGTCTGTCTGGCCATAGTCATGGTCATACATGAGTCCATCATAATCTCCAGATATTTGATCACCACGATCAGAGGTGAATGCTATTTGAGTCCCATCACCATTCCAAGAGGGGAAAGCATCGGAAAAAATATCATCTGTGATCTTTCTCGACGATCGGCTACTTAGGTCAAATATATATATGTCACTCGAGCTACCTGATTGGCCAACATATGCGATCTCGTTACCCTTTGGACTCCAAGAGGCTGAGAAGACACCTTCAATATCTAATTCATATTTTTCACTTTTACGACTTTCAACATCGATGACATGTAGCACATCACCCTTCCCGGCCTTTGCAGCTAGGACAATTTTCTTACTGTCAGGTGACCAAGATAGACCTGGTTGGAGCCATTTTAATTCTTCAAAATCTACACCTCTATTACCTTTCACCAGCTTTTTGATCTTTTTACCGGTCATGGCATCCAATATATTAATATCAAAATATCCATTCTGATCTGACAGGACCGCAACCATACTTCCATCTGGTGACAGAGAGGGGCTTACATTATAAAAATTATTTTGCTTCTTGTGGTCCGTCAGTTTTTCCGACATATCCTCTAGGGCATCACGGTCTTTCACATCAGGCCAGTATTCTTTTTTCAAATACTTATGCCACTTCTGAGTCAGATCTTTATAATTCATACCAAGGGCACTTTCATATCCCTTCTCTGCATTCTGTTTTCTTTTCATTGATCTAAATATTTCACCAATTTTCTCTCTTCCATACTTACCAGCAATGAAACGCCAAAGTGATTGCCCGCCCTTGTAGGCCATAAAATAATTCAATTCTTTCACAGATGGCATACGCTCGTGAATCGCAATATCCCTGATCACCATGTCTGCCTTGGTGTCCCAGTTAGAACTTAGATATTCAGCTAGGCCCTCATTGGACCAAATGGGGACCCTTATCTTGGTCCTGCTCGAAACAACATTCTGCATTCTGCCACCATAGACCATATCATTTATTAGCGCATGGACTAATTCGTGATGAATCACATGACGAAACTGCTCATAGTTGCCCTCAAAAGGGAATACAACCCTATTTTTAAATAACTCTGTTACCCCTCCTATCCCTTCACGCATGTAATTCCCTACCACATTGGTCTGCTGAAATTCATTATGTGAATTATATACCATTATCGAAACCCTACGCTTTAGATCCCATCTAAGGTGTATGGATATTTGTTCATAGGACTCCTCTGCTACTTCTGCAGTGAATTCAGCCAGATCCTGGCGGTCACCATAATAGTAGATATCAAAATGGGGAGATTGGATGAAATTCCAATCAAAGTCCCTGTATTGGACCTTGTTCTGACCAAAGGACTGCCCATTGAGACATGATAATAATAATAATATGGTATAGATAAATTTCATTTGCTATTTAAAATACGTCCCCACTTGTCTGTGGTTCCCTAATTCTAGGTCATTTTGATAAAAAAAGTCAACTATTCACGTTCAAAACCAAATAAACCTGAAATTACATATTGGTTAATTGATTTAAGTATTAAATATCTCTTCTATCTTAGAGGCGACGATGGAACCAACAATACCGTGGCCTTTTTCATCTAAATGTAGACCATCAATGACTGAATATTCTACTACTGGGTAAAGGTCAGTATAATAACAACCTCTATCCTTTGCTATCTTCTTGTAGTGGTCATGGAATTGTAATGATTTTTTCATCCCCCCCTTGAAGATAAGTTCATTATTTTGGTCGATATAGCCCTCATGTGCAAGAGGAGGTGGACTTAATAAAAGAACTTTGGGTGGACCTTGCATGTCAGGTCCAAAAGAGGTCCCCTCAATAAGGTTCACTACCTCTATCATGCCTTTAGAGATCTCTGTCATACTTCGATCAAAGATCGTCTTAAGATCATTGATCCCCAACTGGACTATTACAATATCCAGAGGGGAATGAGAATATAGACATGGAACAATATATGATGTCGCACTCCTTCCAGATAGGTCAGGATATTCCACATTGGTCGTTCTTCCGTTTAGCCCTTCCTCTATCACATAATATCCCTCACCTAATTTTGTCCTCATCACACCTGGCCATCGCTTTGTTATAGGATAGCGCTCCATATAAAAGGTCTTTGGGTCAAATACCCCAGGTACAAATCCCCAGGTATTGGAGTCACCAAAACAAAGTATGTTCTTAACGCTCATATCAATAATTTAAGATAAATCGTAACCAATTAAGATAATTTGACAAATGGTTTTAAAAAAATTTTATTATATGTACAATACAAAGGTAAGTTTCGCCCTTTATGAATACACCCGTCTATTTTATTTCAGATATTCACTTGAAGTTGTCTCTAGACAAAGACGAGAAAGAGCGTAGAAGTAAGCTCTATCGTTTGTTTGACAAGATATTAGACACAGGAGGCACATGCATCTTTGTGGGAGACCTCTTTGATTTCTATTTTGAATATCCAAACATAATCCCCAGTTCATATTTTGATTTTTTTGATAAGGCAAAAATGCTAAGGGAAAAGGGAATATCGCTCTATTTTTTTGCCGGTAACCATGACTACTGGGTGGGTGATCATATAAAAAATCATGTGATGGACAAAGTTTATCTCAATGATGATCAGATAGAGGTAAATGGAAAGAAATTTTATCTTACCCATGGGGATGGATTATTGAGCTGGGACCATGGATATAGATTATTGAAAAGAGTGATCAGATCAAAAACTTTCATCTGGCTATTCCGCTGGTTACATCCTACAATCGGGTATAGGATAGCTCGAATAATCTCAAGAAGTGGCGAGTACAATAATCATAAGGAAGATTTTAATGAAGACGTACGAATTGAACTGCAACAAATCGCAAAAAAACATTTTGAAAATGGATTTGATTATATGATCACTGGTCATTATCATTTGGGAGAGATGTTTTTGATCAACGAAGGTAAATTGGCAGTCTTAGGAGATTGGTTCCATAGACCCTCTTATGCAATATTTGATGGAGAGGATCTTGAATTGAGGCTTTGGGAAAATGATGTATAAAAAGACCACCATTCTTTTGGTGGCAATTTTATTGTTACAAGGTTGCTCAACCATAAAAGGATTATTTGGAAAAAAATCAATAGGGGACCCCAGTGATCCAGATTTTTTAAATAGAGTACAAGAATTAAAAAGTGCCTACCGTGGTGGTAATATTCGTGCATTGGATGAATTGATCGAGGTCTATCAAGATCCTGACCTCCATGCAAAACTACGTGTTGCAGCAGGAAAGACCCTGGCGCAGACACAGCACCCGAGGGCACTACATGCAATATCTGAGATGGTTGCGACAACGACCGCTGTGGATTACACGCTTTTGAATGAATCGATCAGCATGCTCGGGATGTTCAGTGAAAACCCTAAGGCCGCTGATGCATTGGTCAGATCGATGCGCACAATGGAAAAAAGAACAAACGAGGTTCACATTGCCCTTGTAAAAAGTTTGAATCGAGTCAGGACCAAGGACCAGATCCTTGTTCTGTTGGATCTCTATGAGGTCGCGAAAAGCAATATGTCAAGAACGGAGCGTCTTTTGACAGAAACACTTGGTGCTATTGGAAGTGATCAGGTGGTACCAGTATTGACCTCCGTTGCCAGAGACCCAAAAATAAACATAGGGATTCGTAATAAGGCCGTAGAGATCCTAGGAAAAAAGAATCCAAATGATGTTGCCATCGCCTTCGCAGAATTATTAGGAGACCCCAATACGAATTTGGAGGTAAGGGAGTTTGCCTTGAACACCATGAAGGGCGTCAAGGAAGAGAATCTAGTACTGGCCCTTTTAAATACCTACAATATGGGCAAAACACAATATTATAGTCTACTGAATACAATGTTGGCGGCACTTGGAGAATTTGATGACCCTGAGGTGAAAAAGGCTGTCATTGAGATCGCCCATAGCGATGATTATCCCGTTGACATTAGAAAGAAGGCAATTGACAATCTCGCTGCTTTTAATGATCCCTCCGTGGTAGACGGCCTATTGCCCATGCTAGAGAATAAAAAAAACTATATCTATTATGATAATATCATCAACATGGTATATGCATTGGGTGAGGAAAAGAAGAATGCTGAATCCGTTCGACGCATGGCCTTCAAGGCACATTTCTCAAAGAGGGAGCATGATTAGGCTATTACCCTACATCATGCTACTTGGTCTTGTATTTGCTGTCGATAAGGAAGGAAAGGCCAAAACAAAATTCACTGTGACTGGCACTGTAATAGGCAAAGATGGAGAAGGAGTAAAAAAGGTCAAGCTAACAGTATATGATGAGATTGGTAAAAAAATAAATTCAGGAAAGACCAATAAGGATGGGGAATTTAAATTCAAGAAGATGAAGGCCGGGACCTATAGAATCATTGGAGAACATAAAAAGGAGGGGGAAGTTGAGATCGACTTTTCCTTGAGCAGAAAAGACATTGACCTTAAACTTGAATTTGAGCCTGAAGAGATCACTCCAGTACCACAGGCAGTTGACCAGACTCCAACGGAGTCAAACCTTACCCTCTTACCTCAGCAAAGAAAGACGGTAGATGACCAAAAATTGAAATTTGATGACCTATTCTTTGAATACGAATCTAATCTAAAGGCCTTGGAGACAGAGGTTGATTCTCTAAAGAGTGTTGTAAAAAGTTATCAGAAAGGTCAGACGATGCCCAATGTCAGTCGAGAAATTTTAGATCTTATCAAGATCCCAGAGAGTCAACATCGTGTGGAACTACAAAATGGAACAGTTGTATCTGGAGAGCTCTTGCAAGAATCAGATTCTACGGTAACCCTAAGAACGCAGATTGGAACACTGGTGCTAAAAAAGGAGATGGTCGTTCGAATGAATGAAATGGAAAGGCCCGGACCAAAGGTTGTCTTTCTGGGTGACCCATTCATCGATTATTATCCCGATAGGCAGATCTTCTCAGGTAGAATACAGAATATTGGTCAGGTACGAGCTGATTTTGTTAGAGTGGTCGGTAATCTATTTGATCAGACAACTCAGAATACTGGCATGGACTCAGTTTTTGTAAAAGGAAGTCGAATTGCCTATGATTCAAATGTAGTGGCTGACACTGCTCTCGAACCAGGACAGGCAGCATCATATACGTTGACAGTACATATAGAAAAAGGCCAAAAACCTCAATACCATACAATGGACATTCACTGGAACGAAACAAAATGAATAGATCAATATTAAACCTCATATTTATATCAATTATCCTTGGACATGGCGGGAATAATGGTCGGGCAATAGAATTTCCTGACCTGCCTGGATTTAAGACACTGGTGTGTGATCTCCACATGCACACTGTCTTCTCAGATGGAAGTGTATGGCCAAACATACGGGTCATGGAAGCAAATAAGGATGGACTTGATGTTATAGCCACAACTGAACATTTAGAATATCTATCATGGGTCAGTGACATACCACATCCTGATAGAAATCGATCTTATGAACTTGCAAAGGGTTTTGCAGGGAAGTCTGGCCTATTGGTCATTAATGGTTCTGAGATAACTCGAGACATGCCTCCTGGCCATGCCAATGCCATATTTATCAAGGATGCGAATAAGTTGATAAATGATGACCCCATTGAATCATATCTGGAAGCTCGTAAACAAGATGCATTCATTTTTTGGAATCATCCTTATTGGGCAAGCCAGTCTCCTGATGCCAGTGTCCCCCTTGATCAACTTCACATAGAAATGATCAACAATGGTCTTCTAGAAGGAATCGAGATCGTAAATGATACAACCTACTCAAATGAGGCTTTCCAACTTGCCTTGGACTATGATCTAACCATTCTTGGGACATCTGACATACATGACATCATTGATTGGCAATATAGAATTCCTTCAGGAGGCCACCGCCCGGTGACCCTTGTCTTTGCCAGAGAAAAAAATGAAGATGCATTGAAAAAAGCATTAAAAAATGGTCAGACCGTGGTCTGGTTCAATAAAAAGCTCATTGGAAAATCAGACTTCCTGCTCCCATTGATGAATAGTAGTCTAAAAGTTAAATCCGCTGGTTACATAAACAATACCACCATTGTCCATGTGGTCATCTCAAATAATTCTGATGCGCCATATACACTTAGAAACCAGAGTGACTATGATTTCTATAATGCGACCAATCTGATCACTGTACCCCCACACGGCAGTACCATCATCGATGTTAGGACCATAACTAAAAAAAGAAAATTTGAGTTAGAGTTTGAAGTCCTCAATGCATTGGTCAAGCCTGATACACATCCAATTTTCAGGCTTGTCGTAAGACCAAAACAATAGCCAAGTTTTCTGTTTTTGAGAAAGATCTTATTATTATAAACCGATCATACTGAGGCATGATTTGATTCGTTCGTTGACATTCTATGTACTACTCAGTTGTGTTCTTTTCTCTAAAAACGCTCATCCGATCATATTGGTCCACGGATTTCTTGGATGGGGCAAGGAAGAGGTTGGCGACCTGAACTATTGGGGCGGGGAAAATGACATAGAACAATTCTTGCTCAATAAGGGCTACACCGTCTACTCTGTTTCCTTGGGCCCTGTGTCATCAACCTATGACTGTGCCATTGAAACCTTTTACCAGATCAAGGGCGGCCAGGTTGATTATGGTCATGATCATTCAAAAAAATATAATATAGTACAGAGGCCGAAGGGCAAGGTCTATAAAGGTCTATATCCTCAATGGGATGATGAAAACCCTGTCCATCTAATAGGTTACAGTTTTGGTGGATTGACCAATCGAATGTTGCTATACCTATTAAACTCTACCCTCACCAATGAAGATACGGATGAATTGGATGATAGTGAACTTCTTGGAACATCCATGAAAAATTGGATAAGATCGATCACTACAATGTCCACACCGCATAATGGATCCACGCTATCAGATATTGTAATTGGTGCAGTGCCATTCACAGATAATCTTCTGCCGATCGCCAATCTGATCAGTACTGATTATTACGATTTTGATCTAGATCACTGGAACCTTTCAAAGAGTGAGGATGAATCAATCCGCCAATACATCACTAGACTGATAAAACACCCCGCATGGAATACAAAGAATAGCATAGCATGGGATTCAAGTATAAAGGGAGCAAGGGAGCTAAATGACATACTTACAATTAACCCTGATGTATACTATTTTTCATCCAGTACAGTAGCAAGTATTTTAGATACAGCAACAGGTCGACACAAACCCGCAGAATATATTAGTATGATGAGCTATCCCTGGTCGTGGCTCATTGGCAGGTCCATTGTTGATATGGGCAATGGACAAAAGACCAATGAAGATTGGTTTAAAAATGATGGAACTGTTAATACTATTTCAATGAAAAGACCCTTTACCGGTAAAAATGGACCTGAACCAATGAGATTATTATCTAGTTCCAGTCAGATAGAGCCTGGAGTCTGGTGTCACATAGGCGAATTCCCTTTTGACCATAAAGCCTTTGTCGGTCACTTTTTGGATGATCCCAATAAGATAAATGACATAATGAGAATATTTGAAGAACACGCCAGTAGGCTATACTCACTACCATAATTAACTCCTATTATACTATTTTTCATCCTATCTTTTGCTTATGAGTGATAATAGTAATTTTACATTAGATCAGTTAAAGACCATCCCAAACATGCTAAGTGTGAGTCGACTTATATTGATTCCGGCAATGGCAATCCCATGCTTCTTCTTAAACGATGAGGCTCAAGCACGTTCTATTTTCCTTGTGATGTTCATTCTTATAGGGGTCACTGATAAACTTGACGGGACAATTGCAAGATATTTGAACCAGACCAGTCATCTAGGAGCAAAATTAGATACTATGGCTGATATGGTCTTCTACCCACTTATTACTGTTTGGCTCTATCGCTTTGCGCCTGAGGTTGTGAATGGCTGGTGGAACTTGGTCTATCTTCTAATTGGATTATTTTTTACAAAAATGGTCCTTGGTAAGATAAAATTTGGCGAGATACCAGTTTTTCATACCATTGGTGGTAAGACCTTTGCCGCCTCTCTTTTCTTTTTTATGATCATTGCCATATTATATCCTCAGACTGCTGGTAGGATATTTCCGATCCTCTGCGTGATCGGATATCTGAATCAGCTTGAGGAAATGTATATATTCATGACAAGAAAAAAGGTGGATGAGAATATTAGATCGGTCTTTGACTAATTCTGATCTTTTAATTT
>CALCSS010000059.1 GCA_937893835.1 uncultured Fidelibacterota bacterium | reverse complement strand
AATAATAGTTTCTTTGATCATGGCCAAATATATCTATGATGCCACAAACAAAAAACCCCACGAATGTGGGGTCCGATGTTTGGAGTATTTGAATCTATTTCAATAACGCCATCTTCCTGATCTGAATAAGACCATCTGTCTGCATCCTATATAGATAGACACCCGCTGATACTGACATGCCATTATTATTGGTTCCGTTCCATTTGACAAGTTTGTGTCCAGCTCTTTGATGACCACTGACCAAATCTCTCACTATCCTTCCATTCATGTCAAAAACAGTTATGGTTACCATTGCATCTATGGAAAGGTCATAGTGGATGGTCGTAATGGGATTGAATGGATTAGGATAGTTCTGATGAAGGGTCATATCATTCGGCAGTAAAGGTATTTCATCGTTATCAAGAGTGATACAATCCCCATTCTCTGATCCAGGAGATGGGTTTGTGTGGCAACCGATGCCATTCGCATCAAAACTCTGTGATAGCTCTATTCCACCAAGCTCTTGGGATGGCTCAAGAACCACGGTCAAAGCATTACCTAGGGAATCTGCAAAGCAGATGATCCCACCATCAGGATCCAAGCTTGATGTGAAACTATCATCTTGGCCTTCAGAACCGATCCAATATTCTCCTGCAGGTACAATGACATTCCCAAATGTAAGGTCCTCTAGGTCCTCTGAATCATCAAGCTGAAAACCCTCCAAGGAACAATCCGTGTCTCCTGAATTGTGAATCTCGATATAATCTTCATGGTCCACGGATGCATATCCCTCACTAACATAGACCACTCCTAACTGACAAGATTCTGACACAGGGTCCAACAGACCAAGGACCAGATCTTCAAGGTCATCTGGTAATCCCATCGATACATTCTGGTGCAATGCGACATTTCCCTCGAGATCAATGACAAAAAGATCTCTCTGAGATGCACCCCAATTCGCCCAAACTGGATAGGGTGTTTCGTCCACGCAAACCGGTGCATCATTGCCATCGGTCCAATTATCAGAATCGGACAAATGAATATCCTTCCCAACCCCGATAAGTTCTACCGGAAGTCCTTGAATCTTTAGATCATCATACAGATCATTTAACTGCCCGAACCGGGAAGTGCATAGGCCTCAATTATAATGTCCAAAGTAATGTAGTGTGACCTTACCCTCGAAGAATGAGGTCCCAACATTGGTCCCAAAATATTCAGATGAGGGATTGATGTCCTCAAGTGAATAATCATACTGCCCGATAAGGACTGAGATCATCAATGATATAGCTAGTTTTTTCATAGTTAAAATTAAAACAATACTAATGAATAATGACATACACTGTCAACGCCTTGCCATAAGGTCAACAACGTGGTCGTTCATATCGCCTTATTTCATGAAGATCATTTTTCTTGATCTATTGAAATTTCTTGAATGAATTGAATAGAAATACATCCCAGATGAGACCCTATCACCAAAACTGTTTGTTCCATTCCACATCACTTCATAATAACCAGCAGGTTGAATCTCATCCAATAGAGTCTTGACCTTTCTACCCATGATGTCATAAACATTGATCTTTGCATCTGACATTACCGGAAGATCATAATTTATTCTTGTGATGGGATTGAATGGGTTAGGATAATTTTGGTGCAATTCAAATGTGGTGGGTAGATGCTCGCCCTTATCTTGATCTAGGACCCCATAATGAATGAATATAGTATACCTCGGCTCTCCGATGATGGGATAGGGTCCAACTGGTCCACTTGAGACTGGGTCAAAACTGCCCTTTGATTCAGTGACCAGACCTAATTCAAATGTGTTTTGGAAGTCAAACTCGATTCCTGTCCTATTGTCCAATAGACTGAATGATATGTGATCGGGCATATCACTAGCATCATAGTTCAATATGACCTGGCTATCACAAGTGACAAAATATCCGGAAGAATCGATCTCTAAGAATAAGATGTCCAAGGGTACCGCAAGCGTTCCCTCATACTCAAGTGGAAGGTGATTGATCTTTAGGGGCATGTTATCTGACATGGTCATTGCAGCGATTCGTGTTGTAGCTTGAAGAGGAAGTAATTTTTTAGCATCTGCAATGTCTTGATCGACATGCCCATCAGAGCCAAAGGTAAGGTAGACATTCTCCGTCTGAACATTTGATGAGATGGCAAAGACCAGGCTACCTCCGTGATCTTCATTCATTGTGCGACCAAGAAATGTTCCAGCACTTGTGGCAATGTCATCTGATTGAATCGTAAAACTACCTACCCCACCACTGGCCTGGACCCAAAAACCTTGAAATGGAGCAATGAGACCATTCGTCAGGTCACCTGATGAACCGTTATATGTTTTCCAGTCAGAGGTCGCGTCATCCCACACAGAAACACTGGATGAGAGATTTGTCTTTGAGATATCATCCCAGTCGATCGTCTTGACATATGGATTTCCTGCCAGGTAATAACTATCTTGAGGAATGCTACTGATCGATACATTTCCAGTGTTATGAGATCCAGAGACATACAGATCCACGGATAGATCACTGTCACCATCAAAGTCTATGTCGTCAAATACATAGACAAGAAATCCTTGTCCTGCGGTCAAGGATTGGTTAGAGATATTTGACACGGCGGTCCAGCTCTGACCAGCGAGGTCCAAAAGCCACACATTCGCGGTCCCATCAGTGACATCACCTCCAGTCATCCCCTGTAGCCATAGCTCCTCCAAGAGATCGCTCAAGATCGTGCCTGAAACAGGGCTACTCATCATCCTAAAACCAGAATTTCCACTTATAGTGGCACCATGTATTGGAACCCAACTGCTTCCAAATGTGGAATTTAGATTCCAACCATGTCCGGCGGTCCAGTCACTATTTCCATCTTCATATGCTCCAATATCAGGAGCACTACCGTTATTAGTATATTGATCGGTAATACCAGCAACCGTAACTCCGGCGTCTATTAGTGGCGAACTTGTCGCAGGAGAGAAATCATTATTGGATGTGTCGGTCAAAATACTATTCAGAGTTACACTCTCATCATACCCGTTCCAGTTATTGGCATAGGTTCCAAAATCTATTGCAACATCATTTGTCCTATGATTCGCTATCTTGTCCGCGGCATTATTACGAACGATCGTAGATGAGTGATCATCAGCATCAATTTGCAATACAATGATATCATTCCTGCTTCCAGAATTCAGCACGGTATTGTTGTAGATCTTATGATTATTCCCCTTCGCC
>CALCSS010000058.1 GCA_937893835.1 uncultured Fidelibacterota bacterium | reverse complement strand
CTGAGGATGAGCTGCTGGATGCGTATCGCGCCATATGCAAGAGAGCAGACGCGCAACTTCCAAAATTCTTTGGTAGGCTGCCTAGACTGCCCTATGGCGTCAAGGCAATACCTGACTACCAGGCCCCAGCATCGCCCACCGCCTATTACTATAGCGGAAGTCAAAGGGCAGGACGTTCAGGATACTTCATGGCCAATACCTATAAGCTTGAGACAAGGCCCAAGTATGAGATGGAGGCATTGTCGGTTCACGAAGCGGTTCCGGGGCATCATCTGCAGATCTCACTGGCCCAAGAGCTCGAGGATATTCCCATGTTCAGACGCTACGGTGGGTACACGGCATTTGTCGAGGGGTGGGGGCTTTATTCAGAGAAATTGGCCGAGGAAATGGGATTCTACGATGACCCATACAGCAAATTTGGTCAGTTGACCTATGAGATGTGGCGTGCATGTAGGCTTGTCGTTGATACGGGGATGCATGCTCTTGGATGGACACGAGAAGAGGCCATTGACTACATGTCGGAGAATACGGCAAAGACCGGAAACGATATCAAGGTGGAGATCGATCGCTATATCGCCTGGCCCGGGCAGGCCCTTGCATATAAGATAGGAGAATTGAGAATTCGTGATCTACGCAAGAGGGCTGAGGATGCAATGGGAGGAAACTTTAATATTCGTGACTTTCACGATGTGGTCCTAGGAGATGGTGCCGTGCCCCTGGACATACTTGAGAGGCATGTTGAACAATATATCCGATCCCATGCCAATTGACACCTCACAAAATTACCATTCCCTGGTCAAATATCTCACCTCTGGTATGATCCTTAAGATCTTATTGATGGCGCTGGCCCTGGTCCAGCCACTTAGAGCGTGCAAGTTATGGGCAGTCTGTACAAGGAGCGAGATCACCTTCCCCTCACTGTCACAGGAGGCAAGGTCTGTGGTCCAGGACCAACTGACCTCATTCTATTATCAATCACAGACAATGCTCGATGGCTGGGCTCTTTTAGGCTATGGTGATAGTCTGCAGCATGAGAATTCACCTCTCTGTCGATCAGCCGACCCGGCAACAAGTGACTCCGCCTTATACTGGGAGACCGTTCAGACCCTATTGGACAATGATCAGGGAGCCATAGGAATAGGGCACCTTAGAGTTGCAACATCAGGATCGAACTCCATCCCGAATCCACACCCGTGGATGTTCTATGACAATGATCTATCCTATTCGCTGATTCATAATGGCACCGTGGACAAGGGTCTGCTTCATGGACTCATAACGGAAGGTGGGTCTGATCTCTCATGGCTAGAGTCAAACCCTCCCCAGACCTTTGGTGGTGGAGACTGGAGGGATGATGGCTGGGGAAATGTCGTTGACTCTGAACTGATCCTGCTCTTGATCATGAAAAGGATCGATGGTGTTGGTGATAGGATGGAAGGATTTAAAGTGGCCATGTCAGACCTTGTGAATGCAGGTGTGGATGCAGGTCAATTGAACATGGTGTTCTCAGATGGTAGCTCCCTGATGGTGTTTGGAGGGAGCAACGGTCTCTATGTGAATGAACATGCAGAATATATCTCTGTGATGACGCAGCCACCAAGTGATCAAGGTTCTCAGTGGCAGGGCATAGGTCATTTAGAATTGATATGTATCGATCGTGACGGTCTGGTACACTACCCTGATCTCATTGAAAGCGACCTCGATGAGGATCCGATCGTGATCCCCATACATGTTCAAATGTCAAGCGCGTATCCAAATCCATTCAACGGATCTGTCTATTTTAATTTGAAAGGAGCGGCAACAGGCGACATCAGTGTGTCCATCTATTCATTGATGGGTGAGCGGGTTGACCAGTTTCTGGTACCAGGCTCGATCGAAGATGGTGTCAATGTTGGGTGGAACCCACCCTCAGGATTGGCATCGGGAACATATTTCATAAGCGCTGGTACAACCACAGTGAAAGAAACTCAGAAGATTCTATTTATAAAATAGATTTTCTGAGTTAAATTCGCCGGCTTTATCCAAGACCTTAAATCAATTTGAACAGGGGAGTCATTCATTGGCCAAGACCAAAAAAACCAAAGCAAAAGACCAGAAAAAGTCTGTAGTCCCAAAAAAAGCATCAGCTGCAAAGGAAGCGCCTAAGAAAAAGGGCAAGCCTAGCAAGGTATCAAGCGGCAGCATCAGCATGTACCTTGCAGAGATCGGTAGATTTAATCCACTACCGCCAGAGCGCGAGGTTGAGCTAGCGATCAGAATTCAAAAAGGTGACGAGAGAGCGATGAAGGAACTCGTCGAGGCCAACCTACGTTTTGTTGTGTCCGTGGCCAAAAAATATCAGGGCAATGGACTGTCGCTTGCTGATATCATCAATGAGGGAAACATGGGACTCATCAAGGCCGCAAAACGTTTTGACCATACCCGTGGGTTCAAGTTCATATCCTATGCGGTCTGGTGGATCAGACAGTCCATACTGCAGGCACTTGCAGAGCAGTCAAGATTGATCCGTCTTCCTCTGAACAGAGTGGGAACGATAACCAAGATCACAAGGGCCGCTGAGAAATTGGAGGCTGAGGTAGAGCGTCAGCCCAAAGGCGATGAGATCGGTGCGCAGCTTGAGATGAGCGGTGATGAGGTCTTGATGGCGATGCAATACTCTCGGAGGCACAGTTCCCTAAACTCACCCTTCCAAGAAGGTGAGAACAGTAGCCTGCTCGATATAATAGAGGATGCTGAGGCCGAAGAGCCAGAGGCAAAGATCATGATGGAGTCCATGAGCGAAGAGGTCAATGGCGCCCTGGAGACCCTGTCAGAGCGGGAGCGAATTGTCCTTGAAATGTATTTTGGGATCAACAGGGACAGCGCAATGACACTCAATGAGATAGGGGAGGAGTTCGACCTCACGCGTGAGAGGGTGAGACAGATAAAGGAGAAGGCCATCCAGCGTCTTAGACATCGTTCAAGGAGCAAGAACCTACGTAGATATCTTGGCTGATCGATATTCTTGTAAATACATAAAACGTAAGAAAGGAGCACTGGTTGCTCCTTTCTTTTTATAAGAGC
>CALCSS010000057.1 GCA_937893835.1 uncultured Fidelibacterota bacterium | reverse complement strand
GGTCAGTAGATTTTCAAGGTCCTTATAATAACACTCTATCTGAAGTTTATATGTGTTTTTAAAATATTCCTCATATCCAACAACAATCTGCGATGATTTCCCTGGAGCGACCGATTCATCGACGGCTATCCAGTTATCAAGTATGGTAGGATAGAAATCATCTTGAAAGGTACTAATGAACTGATGATAGTTACCCATTGACACGTTGATATATCGATCATCTGTCAACAAGTACTTTAGTCCAAATCGTAGATCTGGATAAAGTGAGTCAGAGTAAACACTATAATAATTCATTCTAATACCGGGCTCAATGATCAAGGTATTGCCGTATTCAAATTTTGCCTTTAAATAGGTCCCCAATTCCATAGGAGTTGTCTTGATCTTGAATTGAGTTGAATCTTGAAATTTATTTAGATATTCAAATCCTAGTGTCTTGAATTGCATTCCAAATTTGTAGGTTGACTCTGAGGATTTGAACCAGGAGAAATCGCCTGAGATGGTTTGGTCATCAATGCTATTATCACTCACAAGCCCTCCAGAGCCACCTAATCCAAATTGAGTAAAAAACTTACTATTTGCCACCAAAAAGTTCCCAACTAATCGTTCATCGAAAACTCTGCGATAATGAGCACTGACCGTATTATTACCCCAGCGTCCATCCAGGCCTAGAACTCCATAAAGAATATCATCAATGCCTGAGTAATAACTAAGTGATAGTCTATCTTTTGATGTTATATCTGTAAAAACATGACCTTGGACATCATAGAAGTAATAAGGTGGGATATTGTCTGCCGTATTCTCAGGTAATATTTTTGGCAAGACCAGGTCAAAATAAGTTCTCCGTCCACTAAGTACCCACGCACCTTTATAGAATGGACCTTCGAGAGTTGTTTGAGCAGAAAGAAGAGAAATATTTGCCTTACCTTTGAACTCATTCTTATTTCCTTCTCTGCTGATAACATTCAACACGGCAGAAAGGCGACCACCATATTCTGCATTATATGCTCCTTTTATTAGTTCAGCCTCTTTGACACCATCCACTATAAAATTGGAGAAGATCCCTCCTAGGTGAGAGGGATTGTAAACGGTAATACCATCCAACATTATTAGGTTTTGATCGGTGTTCCCGCCCCGAATAACCAGTCCAGTGCTATACTCTGATGTGGTCAATACACCAGGTAATGCTTGAATCGTGCGAAAAAGATCAGGCTCAGCCAAAGCAGGTGCAGCCTTCATCATCCTTGGACTAAGATTTATCTTACTTGGCTGTATATTGGTCCTTCGCTGAAGTTGTTCAGCCGTGACCTCCACTTGTGAGAGTTCAACTATCTCTTCTGATAGGGCAAGATCTAACTTCATAGATTGGCCATCAGAAAGACTCAACTTTTCTTTTCTTATACTATAACCAACATAAGAGACCATCAACACATAATCTCCCGGGACTATGTCCTGAATGATGTAATAACCATTCATATCAGTTGCCATACCCTGCCCTGTCTCTTGGAGCATCACATTGGCACCGATCAAAGCCTCTCCAGATGACGAATCACTAATAAATCCTGAGATAATCGTGGATTGACCATTCAATTGGGAAAAGACAAATAAAAAGGCAAAATGTAAAAGTCGTCGCATAATTTAGTATTCCGATAAATATTTTAGATTTTCAAGATCAAATGGAATGGGGTCTATACCATATTTTTCAAACAATTCTGATGAATCACATACACTACCATTGACGAGGTCATTTAATTGGTCTTTTCCTGCAGGGAACCATGAGAAGCGATCAAAAAGCCCTGCCACAGTTGATACAATGAAAAAAGGAGCAGGAACCATAATGACCCTCCTACTCGTCACCTTTGCAATCGAGGTTACAATTTGATTCCAATTGACCGCGATCTTACCTCCGATCTCGATTGTGTGCTCTATGGTTGAATCATCTTTAATGACATTAATCAATATTGACGCAACATCTTTGGCATGCACCATTGACAGACCAAAATTTCCAGAATCCAAAGGATTTATTCCAGTGAAGAATGAAGGAGCAGGGAATGGTAAAAATTTTGGATAGGGAAAAAGGTTCAGCATCAATTTATCAAGCATCATACAAAACTCTGGTCTACCACCACCCCTAGGGTCACCAAAGAGAGAAGACGGCCGAATGATCGTCCAATCAAGTTTCGTATTCTTCAGAGCCTGCTCAGAGAGATGTTTTGCTTGCATATATCTGGATCCATTTGGATTAGGATTGGCCCCAAGTGCGCTCATGAGAATAAATCTTTTAACACCTTTTTTCTGCGCTAGGCTTGCAACTAACCTCGATCCCTCAAACTGGAATCTCTCATTGGTAATATTCTTTGACGGGAACTCACGGATGAGCGCGATGAGATAAATTGCAGCATCACAATCTTCCAAAGTCTCATTGATAGAATCCTCATCCTCAATATCGCCCCGAACGATCTCACATTTTTCAGGAGCAGTCACTTTTGAATCAGAACCTTCTCTAATAAGAAGTCGAGGTGTAATATCATCGGTAATCAATGCATCAATAATATAAGATCCCACATAACCTGTTCCACCAAAAACTGCCACTCTCATGCGTTCTTCTCTGTTTTTAGAATATATTTTTCTAGGGTCAAATATGACACAGGGACCAGTAAAAGGGTAATCCCCGTTGCAAAGACCACACCAAAAGCCAATGAGACCGCCATCGGAATCATGAATTGTGCCTGTGTACTTTTCTCCAATAAAAGCGGTGCAAGACCTACAAAAGTCGTTAGAGAAGTCAAAAATATTGGTCGGAACCTACGTGGCCCTGCTTCCAGAACTGCGGATTTGATGCTATTCCCCTCTCTTCTGTAGCGATTGATAAAATCAACCATGACCAAGCTATCATTGACCACCACACCGGTCAAAGCAACAATTCCCATTAAAGAGAGAACAGAAAAATTCATTCCAAGAAGTAGGTGCCCCATTACTGCACCAGTTAGACCAAAAGGGATCGAGGACATGACCACCAGTGGCTGGAAATAAGATTTAAATGGTATTGCCAAAAGCATATAGACCACGATCATGGCAATGATGAAATTCTTACCAATGGATCTTAAATTATCACCTTGTTCTTGTTGCTCCCCCTCAAGACTATAAGAAAGCGAATTATACTTTTGAAGAATCTGTGGAATGATCGATGTTGTGACCGCGGCTATTACATCATTCCCAGTTGTGACTGATAGATCAACATCAGCAGTGACATTTATTGATCGTTTACGATCTTTGCGTTGTATTGAGGCAAGACCCTCGCCTATTTCAAGACGCGCAATCTGCCTAACGGGGATTGTTGAACCATTAGGAGTATTTATCATCATTTTTTCAAGATCAGATATGGACTGTCTATCTGATTCTGGATATCTCACCACGATCTTGACTTCATCACGACCACGCTGAATACTTTGAACTTCCATTCCATAAAATGCTTGCCGGACTTGTGATGCGACCATCATCATATTAACACCATAGTTCGCGGCAGCTGGTAAAAGTTTTATACTGATCTCCTCTTTCCCAACATTATAGGTGTCCCTTACATCAAAGACTCCAGGATATTGGACCAACTTAGTCTTTAGTTCATCCTTGGCAGCCAATAGATCATCCATATATTTGCTAGATAACTGAATATTGACTGGGTCACCTGCGGAGAATAGACTAGAGAAGAATAATACATCCTTAGCCCCAGGAATAACTGGCATTAATTTTCTCCAGCGTCTAACGACCTCCTCTGTACTGATCACCCTCTCTTCCCCAGGTATTAACTCAAGGGCAACCTCCGCCACATTAGGCCCAGCATAAAGAGCGTCTAAGTTTCCAGGACCTCGAGCTGTTTTAGATCTCATGGGCTGCCAGCCTATTGTGGATAATCTATTCTTGATCGTTGGTTTATCAGAAAGTTCCTTTTCAAGCTGTTCTTCAAGTTTTCTGGCGGACCTTTCAAGTTCAAGGTATCCTTGGCGTGTAATTTCGATTGGTGTGCCAGAGGGGTATTCTATTGCTCCAATTGCAAGGTCTGCCTCAACAGGAGGAAAAAATGTAAACTTTATCAGTCCACCACCGATTACTCCGATCGTCAGGATAAATATACCTGCCGCAATAGATAGAGAGGTAAAGGGTCTGTTTACCGCTTTGTTAAGAAAAGGCCTGTAGTAATGATCAATAACGTGAGATAATCCGCTGATAAGTATGATCTGAAAAGTTTCCCATCTATCATACAATGATCTAAGAGTAGGATTTTTTGGTTTGGCATCGCTACTATGTGCTAGGTGAGCCGGAAGTATGGTTAGGCTTTCAAATAATGACCAGAAAAGTACCATTATTGTAATGAGCGGGAAGATCCTCCAGATCTCACCTATCTCACCATCCACTGCAAGCATTGGTGAAAAAGTTGCCATCGTTGTTAGAACAGCAAAAAATACAGGTGTAGAGACTTGATAAGTTGCTTTTACTGCTGCATCTTTCGGGTCCATCCCTCGCTCGCGAAAAAGAGCAACATTCTCTCCAACCACAATAGCATCATCAACCACAATACCCAAAACAAGTATAAAGGTGAAGAGAGATAACATATTTATGGATAGATCCATTAAAGGCATCAGCCAGAATCCGCCCATAAATGAAATCGGTATACCCAATGACACCCAAAAAGCCAATCTTGGTTTAAGAAATAGGGCAAGTACTATAATGACCAAAAACAAGCCATAGCCCGCATTCTTGGTCATGGTATCAATTCTTCCTCTCAATAGAAATGCCTCATCATCCCAGGCAGTCACATGCACTCCTTCAGGAAGCCTCCTATTTTTCTCATTAACATATTTTTTTACTGCCTCAGAAACTTCAATTGCATTTTGGTTACCAACTCGAAAAATGGTTAACAAATTTGCCCTGCTGCCATTGAACAGGATATCAAGGTCATAAGAATCCTCAAATCCATCCTTGATCTCACAAATATCACCAAGATATACAATTGCACCATTTGAATCAGTGATCATAGGAATTCTTGAAAAGTCATCTATCTCATATCCTTGGCTGTTTGATCGAATCAAGATCTCCCCGTCTTTACTTTTTATGCTACCACTCGGCATATTCACAGACCAATTCTGTATTGCTTGAGAAACTTGGTAAAATGATAAATTATATTTCCGAAGCGTATTCTCACTGACCTCTATGGTCAATTCTCTATCTTTTTTAGCAATGAATTCTGAAAATGTGATCTCAGGCAGTGCATCTATCTCATCTTTGACCTCTGCGGTCAGAGCGATGAGCCCTTTCTCACCTATATCTCCATCAACCGCAATCGTGACAACGGGATTAGAACCAGCAAACAGTCTACAGGTTGGCCTCTCAACATTTTCTGGGAAGGTATCAATTGCCTCTACTTGAGCTTTTATCTTGTCCAGCATCTCACTGACATCTTGGCCAGAAAGCAGTTCTACGTTTACACTGCCCATATTTTCTGATGCACTTGATGTGATCCTCTTGATTCCATCTAGCCCCTGTAAACGTTCCTCTATTCTTACGCAAATCGCATTCTCAACATCCGTAGGCGATGCCCCCGGATATATGGCAGTCACATTGACTATATCCACAGATATCTCAGGGAATACCTCCATCTTCAATAGAGGGATGGTCATTGAACCGGAGATGATAATAAAAGCCATTATCAGATTGGCAGCAACGCTGTTGTTAACAAACCATCGAATCATTCGTTCCATAATATCTAGTCTAACTCAAATGTTACTTTTTTTCCATTTATCAAAGAGGATAGCCTTGTAACAAGTAATCGGTCTCCTAGATCTATTCCTTCATCTATTAGAGCGAACTCATTCTCATATCTGACAACATTTACCGGTCTATTAAATAGCATCATTTTTGGATCAACAACCCATATGCTCTCACCACGAACCATATTCCTTGGTAATACAAAGATATCGGATATTTCTATTCCTTGTATCTCTGCCTGGACAAATTGCCCCACCGCTATTGGATTAGAATTTGTATTGAAATTTTTTCCATTATCAATTCTTGCAACAACTGAGCGCATTCTTGTGACGGGATCCACCTCTGCCTCTGCCCTTATCACACGTCCTTCCAATTTTTCATTTCCAAGATCAAATGATACAATAAGTTGAGCATCCTCACCTATTTGTTTTCCATTGAATTCAAGGCCTGTAAATCTCACATCCTGATCAGCAACCGGTAAACGAACCTCGAATGATTCAGTTGCATAAATATTCCCAAGGATCGTGCCAGGAAAGACTGTGGCACCAATATCAACATTCTTTGCTCTTACCCTACCATCAAAAGGTGCAATAAATACCGTCCGCTTAAGATTCCTCTGCGCACGCTCAAGTGATGCTTTTGCAGCAGAAAAAGTGGCTTTTGCCTGTGCCATTTGTGGTTTCCTTAGTGCGAGATCACTTCCCTTGCCAGCGCCGACTCTCTCCCATTCTTTGGATGCGAGATCTGACTCTGCCTTTTCTCTCTCAAGATTCACTTGTGCATTAAGGACACTAGATTCTGCAGTTATAAGTGCTAGCTCATAATCTCTATTATCCAGTATAAGCAATGTGTCACCTAGATTGAAACTAGATCCAGACTCCATTTTGGTGGATATCCATTCTACCTTTGAATTGAGCTCAGATAGTAGTGTGATGGATGATTCAGGTGAAATTATTCCTTGTGAGGAGATTGATGCCCTTACCATTTGTGGAACAAGCATCATTGTCTTCACATAAGGAATATCCTTCAACTTTTCATCCGTGACTGCTTTCGATTTTGTCATCATCATCAAAACAGCAAATAAAACACTTAATATTAAAAATATGACACCGATGTACTTTTTCATTTCATTTTCACGTTTAGTTAAATATTTAATTTATTTCAGATCTCATTTCACCGCCCAATGCAAGAATAAGTGATAATCTGTTATTAATTGCCTGCCTTTTGATAGAAATGTATTGTGACTGGATTGAATTATATTGTCTCTGGCTATTCAAGACAGACTCAAGTGGAGTGACGCCCTTGTCATATCTCTCCTTTGATAGTTCATACGCATCCCTTGACTGCTGAACAGCAGATTCTAGAGCATCAGTTTGTATAGATAGAGATTCATTATACTCTAGCAATTGTTCTATTTCAGAGAAAGCATTTAATATGCCTTTGATAAGGTCTTGTTTTGAGTTCTCATAGGTTGATTCTTGAATTTGAACAAGTGACCTGAGTCGCCCCCCATTAAAAATAGGCGCAGTTATATTCATCCCCAGATTCCAAATACCATGATCTTTATTCAATACTTTTTCAAGCTCTTGCGTTGAGGTACCCGCAGAACCATTCAGGGTGATGCCTGGGAGCAGATTCCTCTTTGATTGAGCAACACGATGACCAGCAGCTTCCATCTTTAAAACTAGACCACGAACATCTGGCCTTCTCTCAATTACAGATGCTGGTATGCCAATTGGAATTGATGGTAAAACAAGGGGCAGTGTTGATTCCTGAATAAATCTTCCTGAAGGATATTCCCCGACCAAGGTCTCAAGTTGCCTGTTTATGGATCTGAGTAAATTTTTCCTATTTTCAATTGATACAACAGATGTTGCAACTGAGGTCTCCGACAATCGATAGTCTAAACTTGAGCGCAGACCTTTCTCATAGCGCTCCTTTACAAGATCTCTGATCTCAATAAGACTATGATAAGACTCTCTTGATAGTTCTAATTGAGCGGATGCCTCCTTGGCATTAAAATATAATTGTGCACCCCGAACTAAGGTTGAAAACTCAAGGTAGGAAAGGTCATGTTTGATCGCCTCGAAATCCTTGTAGGCTGCGGTACGACCATTAAGTAATCGACCCCAGACATCAACTTCCCACTGCAAGTTTATTCCTAGGCCAAAATTCTTGTTACCAAAAGTAATGACACCATTTGAAGATTGATCATTGCTTGTAGAGTCACTGTCATTGGATGAGTTTAAAAATGAATCTGCAAATCCAAAGCCTGCTAGATTTTGAACATTGGTATCTGCTCTTGTCGAAACATTAAGCGATGGGTATATCGAGGCACCATTGATTTTTGCATTGTAATGGGCCATTTTTTGATTTTGGACAAGTGTTTTCATATCCGGACTCTCTGTTCTCAAACGAACTAAGAAAGTATCCAGCACTGGATCATTGAATACAGACCACCAATCTCCAGATATCTTTTCACTTGGAGGGATTGGCACTGTCCAAGTTTTTGGAATATTGACGTCTAATTGTTCAATCTGGACCTTTTGTCTACTGACACATCCAAAAACAATAACCAGAGAATAGGTGATGAGAATAATAGATTTGAATCTATTATAGTACAACTTATCCATCATCTAGGTTCTTTATTATGGTAGATAATACATTCTTAAAGATCTCAAAATCCTGTTCTGGTATATCTTTTCTTACCTCTTCCCTTGTTTTTTCCATGATCGGCAAAACATCATAGAACAACTGCTTACCAGCATTTGTAAGTACCACACGATTAATCCTATGATCGATCTGATCAGGAACACGAACAACTAGATTTTTTTTCTCAAGTGCATCAATTATCCGTGTGATGCTTATCTTATCTTTAAGACACATCTCTCCTAGTTCTTTTTGCGATGCAGATTCAAGTTGCCATATGGGACCAAGTACCATCCATTGATCTAAGGAAATGTCCAAACCTGATTCCATTGCATTAGTGACAAACCTTTTTGTCATTGATCTGTGAGCTGAATTGATGAGCATCCCCATGCTCATATGAAATTGTAGAGAAGCTTCTTTTGTCATATTAAAAACTATTATTTATTTAGTTTCAAATGCAACTATAATTTGAACATTAAGTCATCTTCCTGTTTAATTAACTATATAATAATTATGATTATTAGTTAAGATTGAAACTATTTATAAAACAATATATACTTAAGAGTTTGGCTGATTGGGGTAGGATCCGCCAAAATGATAAAAAAACTACTTCTAAATATCAACCCATCGACTTATTAGCACCACATAAAAAATATTACTGGCTTATATCTATTAGAGATCACAACTCTGTCATTACCATTTTCTTTTCAATTACCTCTCCGCTTTCTAACGAGACTTGATAGGTATGAGAATCAGGATAAAATTGTAATGATCTAAAATAATCTCCATTTTTAAAATGCACTGCGGCTCCACCATCAATTGCATATCCCGGCATGGCCTTCTCATTTATTAACATTTGATGTACGCTAGGACGACGATCAGCCTCTTCTTGATAGTGAGGGCACGCCATCCCTTTCAAGAGCCCTAGGCAATTCATTGCATTGAGATTGCTCGCCCATGAGTCTGTAATTCCTTGTTCAAACCAACAGATGGCACCGGCACTTACACCACACAGGATCTTACCCTTTTGATATGCCTTGATCAGTAATTTGTCAAATTTCCAATCACGCCACACTGCTAGCATGCTTTTAGTATTCCCTCCTCCAACATATATAATGTCAGCTTGATTGATGACACTATCCAATCTTGGGGTCCTTTGGAAAAAATTCACATGGGATGGTTTGCATTCAAGCCTACTAAAACAAGAATAATAATTTACTAGGTAGCCCTTGTCTTCTGCGCTGGCAGTAGGAATAAAAACAACATTGGGCTTACTTTTTTCTGATTGATCCAGTATATATTTTTCAATCTTATTGTGCTTTGGATTTCTACCGAAACCTCCCCCCCCTATTGCAATGATCTGACCAAGTTGTGCCATCTTAATCTTTAATCTCCCCTCAAGGTGTTTTCGATGAAAGTTTGATCTCTAAAAGTATCCAATTGAAGAAACTTACCATCACGAGTAGAGACCACCGTCTCTCCTTCTCTAATATTCATAAAATTTTCTGAGACTGTATTCTCAATCTCAATTTCTCCGGTCAATGACGTAAACATCGAGTAAGAAAGATTATCAAAAAGGATATCATTCTTATACTCAGTGATGAAATGTGCGACCGATGCGATCGCAATTGAGGAGGGTGCATCCAATATAAATTTCTTATTGCTCTCTTCATTCATCTGCACAATGACCTTGCCTCCAAAAAGTGCGATATTTGATTGAGACCTGGAATCATTGCTTTTGCTGAATACTTTTATTACAGTATTCTCGTAAATATCAATGACCGTCTTATCTGAAATGAACATAAAAGATAAAAAACCATCACCATCCATTATTATCTTGTCACCATGATAGATTGGGTCACCCTTGCGTATGTATCCATCTCTTACATAACCCTCTCTCAAAACCTTTCCTTTAACTTCAGTGCATATTGCAATACTCTCTGATCGTGAGAAGACCACGGTGAGGCAAATAAAGACAGATACTAGGTGTCGCATTATTAAAGTTGGATTTTTTATTGGATATTTAAGGTCACCATAGCCATTAAATTATGATTATATAACCTTTGAAAGAATGGAATAAATCCTGTAATTTTAGGAAAGAGGATTAGAAGGAAGCCAAATTTTTATTTTTTTGACGATCCTGACACGAATTATATCACCCGATTAATTGGGCCAAAATTTTCCCTCCTTCTGTAATTCTCATTAAATAACACAGACTAGTTAATGCTTCCATGAAGAGAGGTCTAAGTGAACATCAGTTCAAGAGGCCTTGTCATTATAGTCTATTTAAACTATAAGGTGAGATATGAATAAAGAAATCTTTATTAATGAGAGTATGGGAGAGACTCGTATTGCTATCCAAGAAGACAATCAACTTGTAGAAGTATACGTTGAAAAACAAGATAACCATAGAATGGTTGGTAACGTATACAAGGGTAAAGTTGAAAATGTCCTTCCTGGAATGCAGGCTGCATTTGTTGATGTAGGATATGACTTGAATGCATTTCTTCCTTTTTCTGAAATTGGCTCTGATGAATATATAATTGAGGATAATGGAGGTAAAAAAGGTAGGTCAAATAAAAATTTCAAATATGACAATATTGAAGTTGATCTAAAAAAGAACCAAGAAATATATGTTCAAGTTATCAAGGAACCTTTTGCAGGAAAAGGTCCTCGAGTAACAACAGAGGTAGCACTTCCTGGAAGGTTGCTGGTCTTAGTACCAAATGCAAACTATATTGGAATTTCAAAAAAGATATGGGATAAGTATGAGCGCAGAAGATTAAAAAAAGTAGCTCAAAGATTACGTGTCCAAAATATTGGGGTCATTATTAGAACAGTGGCTGAAGGCAAATCTGAACAGCACATAGAAAACGACTATAATCAATTAATTGAGAATTGGGATAAGATCGAGAATAAGGCAGATCATGAAAGTGCACCCGCTCTTGTTTATGAAGATCTGGAAACAGCATCAAGCGTGGTCCGAGATCTATTGACCCCAGACGTTGAAAAAATAATAATTGATTCAAAACGTCTATTTAAGAAAACAGAAAAATATTTAGAAGACGTTTCACCTAGCCTATTAGATCGCTTGGAACTTTATAAGCTCAAGGCTCCATTATTTGAGAGTTTTGGAATTGAATCAGAAATAGAAAAACTGATGCGACCTAAGGCATGGCTAAAAAGTGGAGCGTACCTAATAATTGAAAAAACCGAGGCAATGGTTGTTGTTGATGTAAATAGCGGAAGATTTGTTGGTAAAAAACTGCACGAGGAAAACTCCCTTAAGATCAACCTCGAGGCCGCTAGGGAGGTCGCTCGACAATTAAGACTTAGAGACCTGTCTGGTTTGATCGTTATTGATTTTATTGATATGAAATTTGAGGAAAACCGTAAAAAGGTCTATCATGAACTAAGAAAAGAACTGAAAAAAGACCGAGCAAAGGTTGCGGTTGCCCCAATAACAGAGTTTGGTCTTTTAGAGATGACCAGGCAAAGGATTCGTGTCAGTTTATTGGACTCAATGAGTGAAGAGTGTCCAACATGTCACGGTTCGGGGAGAATAATCTCCCAAGAAACGTTGGTCACTAGAATTGATCACTGGCTAAGACGATATAAGAGTAGGCATCGTTCTCTAAGACTTGAGTTGGAATTGCACCCTGAAAACGCTGATTATCTTGGTGGAGAAAAAAAGCATATTCTGAGAGGACTCATGTGGCAAAATTTTGTTCACCTTAAGATAAAAGAAAATGTTGAACTGGCTCAAGATGAATTTCGTTTTCTACGTACAAAGGACGGTAAAGATGTCACAAATGAAATGAACCTTGATAAGGACAAGACGACCTAGTAAATTCGCCGGCTTTTTTAGGAAATAATTATGTATGCAATTGTAAATATATCAGGAAAACAATTTAAGGCCTCTGAAGGGTTAAAGGTTCGTGTTCCTAAACAGATTGGTGAAGAGGGGTCAGCCTTAGAATTTGATAATGTTCTCCTCGTAAATGATGGTACCAATACTCATGTAGGAGACCCTACTGTCTC
>CALCSS010000056.1 GCA_937893835.1 uncultured Fidelibacterota bacterium | reverse complement strand
TTCGTGGTCAATGGACTCAAAGTAGTTATTATTGAGTTTTAGATAGGAGAGATCTAGAGATCTCAATAGATGGTCTGGGATCTCTCCAAAAAATTTATTATCAAAAAGACCAAGATACTTTAAATGGGGTAATTGTGTTATCTCTTCTGGAATCGTTCCTGTCAATTCATTTCCAAATAGTGCAATGGATCTCAGTTCCTTTGCATTGCCTAGTTCTCTTGGTATGATGCCCTTAAGGTTATTACCACTCAAACTCAAAAATTCCAATCTCTGAAGGTCCCCAAGTTCCATTGGAATGAATCCGATTATCTCATTATCCCAAAGGTTCAAATACTCAAGTTTTGATAGCCTAGAGATGGATTCACTCAAGTATCCATTGATTTTATTATCGCTCATATTGAGGTGCGTAAGGTTCTCAAGCATGAATATCTGGTAGGGTAATTTCCCAGAGAATTGGTTGTTGGACAACCATAACTCCTCCAATGAGATCAATTTTTTTATCGAGCGAGGGATCCTACCTGAAAATTGATTATTGCTAAGATTGAGTGATCTTAATTTTTTGAGATCCAAAAACGTCTCTGGGAATGGACCGGTTAAAAAATTGTTCTGGAGCCTTAGTATCTCAAGATTTAGCAACTCTCCAAATTCAGGGGGAATCTCTCCAAATAATTTCATGGATGATAGATCGACATCCCTAGTGGCTATCATGGAATATTCCTGTCCCCATATCTTCACCGGGTAATCGCCTTTGATCACATTGCTATATGATTCGAGTCCCCATACGTCCCTCACTCCGATCTGATAGTAGTAGATGGAGTCCATGGGAATGACAAATAGAGTGTCACCCCTCAAGTCCAATTCATTCATATTGGCTCTATCAATCATCTTATTGGTAGATGATCGATAGACCTGATAGCTCGAAAAGTCATTGTCCTGATTCTGTGTCCATCTGATCTTCAATAGACCATCAAATTCAATAGGCAGCAAACTTATCTTCTCTGGTGGCATGGTCTCTAGAGCATGGGTGGATCGGTCACCCTCGGTCTTTAGATCCGCTTTGTTCTCAACCAATACCCAGAACCAATTGGG
>CALCSS010000055.1 GCA_937893835.1 uncultured Fidelibacterota bacterium | reverse complement strand
AGGTTACACCTGATCTTTTCTATATTGGATTCATACCTGGTGTTTTGGCTACAGTCCTAGGAACCATGTTGGCGGGCCTGGCCATATATAAACGGGAAATGGCACAATTATTTAAGGAACTGGAAACATGATCAAGATTCTCATTTCTATTTTATCTTTTGCATTTCTTCTAGGTCAAACTAAAGATATGTCTGTGCAGGATATTATTAGGGCCATGGATGATAATCTGAATGCAAAAAGTCGGATATTAACCAGTAAAATGATCGTCCATGGACGGCGTTCTAGCCGTACCATTAAATCCAAGAATTGGGTGATTGGTATTGATCTAGCCTTCACAGAATATCTTTCTCCGCCCCGAGAGAAAGGAACAAAAATGCTCAAACTGGGTGATAAACTCTGGACCTATTCGCCACAGACAGATCGGGTGATTCAGATCTCGGGCCATATGCTTAGGCAATCGGTTATGGGCTCAGACATGTCCTATAATGACATGATGGAGGATCGTCCACTCGTTGAACTATACGAAGCCACATTGGATGGATCAGTGGAGGTCGATGGACGGGACCATTGGATCATGTTACTGGAAGCAAAAGTCAAAGGGTTGTCTTACCCCAAGCGCCGTGCCTTGATTGATAAAGAATACTTATTACCCACGAAGGAAGAACTCTATGCGAAAAGTGGTAAACTCTTAAAAACATCCACCATGGATGGTATTAAAAAGGTGCAGGGGCGATGGTTTCCATCCCGGTTTATTTATAAGGATGAACTAAAGAGAAACAGTAAGGGCACAGAGTGGATCATAGATGAAATTGAATTTGATGTTGAGATTCCCAGATCTCGTTTTTCTAAGGCCTTACTTAGAAAATAGCATGACCGTCTCTATATGCGGAGTATGTGGAAACATATCAACCATTGCAGCACCCTTTATCTGATATCCATGCTCATTTAAAATCCTTGCGTCCCGCGCCTGGGTGGTAGGATTACATGATACATAAACGATCTTTTTGGCCTTGAGCCTTGGTAGATAGTTGACCATGTCCTGATGCATTCCCGCTCTAGGAGGGTCAACGATTATGACGTCTGGTCTTGAAATACGATTAGGAAGTTGGCCTGATTTGAAAAAGGTATCAAGATTTGCCTTGAGGAAATGAACATTTGAGATCTCATTGCGGTCTGCATTCTTTTCTGCATCATCAAGAGCAGAACGTATCACCTCAAAACCATATACCTCTTTTGCATTTTTTGATAAATATAGTCCGATTGTTCCTGTTCCACAGTAAAGGTCATAGATGATCTCATCACCTTTTAGATCAAGGGCCTTCTCCACTTCTTCGTAGAGCACCTCGCCTTGGGTTGTATTGGTCTGAAAAAAAGAATTTGCTGAGATCTCAAAGGTAAGGGCACCTATCTTTTCTTGGATGAATGGCTCACCATATAACAAAGTCTCATACTCTCCAAAGGCAACGTCTGCCTTACGAGTATTTACATTATTAACAAGCGATGTGATCTCTGGAAATTCTTCCAGAAGTTTGTCTGTAAGTGGCGAGAGTTTATCCATGTCATGATATGACGTGACTACATTGACCATCAGATCTCCCGTGTTCACTCCAAATCGTAGCATCAAGAATCGTAAAAAACCTATGTGCGACCTGGGATCATAAGGTTTTAATTCGGGGTTTTCTAAACACACCTCTCTGGCAACAGCAAGAATACGGTTACCTATCTCTGGCTGTATGTGACATTCGTGTATATCCAGTATCTTATCAAAACGTCCAGGTATGTGAAGTCCAAGAGCAAAGGACTTGTCCACTCCTTCTGGTTCAGACTCAAGAACCCAGCGGTTTGGAGAAAAAGTAAATTCCATCTTGTTTCGATAATGATAGATCGGGTCTGCCTCTCGAACTTTGTCCAATTTAAAATCTGTGAAGCCCCCAAGCCTGTTAAATGCATCTTCAACCTGCGATGACTTCTCCTTTATTTGTTCATCATATGATAGACTTTGAAGCTTGCTACATATCCAGTAATGGTTACAACGAACATCCACAGCATTGGGTGATTCCACCAACAGTTTCAAGACCTGTGCCTCAGCAAATCCCTTCCTCTTCTTATATATTCTGGCAAGGACCCTTTGTCCTGGGATCGCATACTTTACAAAAATAACAAAGTTTTCTTTCCGTGCGAGGCCCATCCCTCCATAGGCTAGGGACTCTATATCTAGCTCAAGTTCAGCACCTCGTTTTATGGTAATTATTTCATTCATGAGACCATCTCAACACCACTACTTGTTCCAATTCGATCTGCTCCTGCGCTTACCATAGAGCGGAGTTGATCAAGTGTCCTTATACCTCCACTCGCCTTTACGCCCATACCTTCACCAACTGTTTTTCGAATTAATTTTACATCCTCAACAGTCGCACCTCCAGATGAAAACCCTGTAGATGTTTTTACAAAATTGGCTCCAACACTTCTTGCAATCTTTGAGGCCACAATTTTTTCTTCCCTAGTTAGGAGGCAGGTTTCGATAATGACCTTTACACAGTTTCCATCAGCTGCATCTACAACCTGGCCAATCTCATTCTCAATGACTTGAAGTTCTCCTTGCTTTAACGCACCAACATTCAAGACCATGTCCAACTCTTCTGCCCCTTGATGTACAAGGAATCGTGCCTCAGCAAATTTCATCTCAGACGAATCTGCACCAAGTGGAAAACCAATGACCGTACACGTCTTTGGTCCTTCATGTTTCAATATTGAATTAACCATTTGGACATGGACCGGATTCACACACACTGATGCAAAGCCAAAGTTGATCGCCTGCTCGCAGAGATCGATCATTTCAGACTCAAGTGCATCTTGTCTCAGGTTTGTATGGTCTATGTAGTTGGAGATGTCATTCATATGGTCTTCTTTATTTGAGTAACAAGTTTCAGCGCTTGTTCGCGATCTGGAGCCTCTGCATATATGCGCATGATCGGCTCAGTATTTGATCTTCTAAGATGAACCCACCTATCATCCCAATTGAACTTGATTCCATCAACATGGTCTATGGTTGCATCATCAAACAGTGAGCTAACTTTTTCGATTGTCTTTTCTATGTCTATGCCTTTGATATCTATTTTATCTTTCACGATCTCAAATATTGGTAGAGATGAATGAATCTCACTAAGCGATGATTCAGACATTGACATTCGATTCAATACCATTGCTGCCCCAACCAGCGAATCTCTACCCAAATGACACTCCCTGAGAATGACGCCTCCGTTGCCCTCTCCTCCAAGTTCAGAGTTGATCTCAATCATCTTATTGACCACATTTATCTCTCCAACTGCAGAGCGATAAACCGAACTATTATTTATTTCTGCAAGTTTATCGATTGCCAAAGAAGTAGAGAGATTGACAACAAATCTTTCCTTTCTTTGTGTTTCTTTTAAATACCCATCTGCGGCAATAACAAGTGTGTATTCTTCACCAAGTGGCTGCCCCATTTCATTTACGATCGCCAATCGGTCCGCATCAGGATCGACTGCAAACCCTGCATCAGCCTCATGTTCTATGACCATTTGCCCAAGGTCATGCAAATTTTCAGGTAGTGGCTCAGTGCCTCTAGTAAAATCCCCAGTTGGTTCACAGTAAAGTTTGATCACTTCACACCCTAGAGAATCTAATAGTGTAGGCAGTGCATTTGCTCCTGCTCCATTTACAGAGTCAATGACCACCTTGAATTTTCTTTTTTGAATCCTATTCAGATCAATACAACTGATACTCACACATGATATGACATGCTTTTGTATCGCATTTTGTTCAGGCCAGATCATTCCGGCCTCCTTAGCATCATCGAGGGCCATATCCTTATCTACCAGTTCAAATAGTTCATTGCAATCTTCTGGGTGAAAGAATGTACTGTCTGGCCTTAAGAATTTTAATCCGTTCCATTCAATTGGGTTATGGCTTGCTGTTACGATGAAACCGCCCACTGCCTCTGTATTGTGAACCATGAATTGAACAGTAGGAGTTGGAACAATACCACAATCAATGACGGTCCTTCCAAGACGCATTAGTTCATTGGTCATCTCATTTTGTATCATCTCTCCAGATGGCCGACTATCTCTCCCACACATGATCACACCATCAGAGAGGAAGGAATGAAGGGCCTTTGCATATGCAATGGACATAGATGGAGTAAGATGGGATTCAGTAAGTCCTCTAACCCCTGAAATACTACGAATCAACATATCTTTATATTCTTTATATTATTTACCAATGAAATTCGCAAGAAGGATAAGGTGTTCCAAAAAGAAAAGCCCCGGTGGAAGACCAGGGCTTTTTTAATATTCCCTTCCGGGAGCCTACTTTCGACGTCTCCGACGCCGCTGCTGGCTTGCACGCGGATTATTCCGCAATGCCTCTATCCTGGCAAGTCGTTTGATTCGCCGCACGGTCTTCTTCTTCATTTCACGCTTGGCATCACTTGGTTTTTCATAGAATGCTCGATTCCTGATCTCTCTTAGAACACCAGCTCTCTCCCACATCTTTTTAAATCGACGCAGGGCTCTTTCAAACGATTCTTTTTCTTTAACCTGGACTTCAACCACTTGAATCACCTCCAAAGTGTAGTTTGTGGTCATGTTTAAAATTACTTTGCTTTAGAAAAGCCGGCGATTTTACTCTTTTAGGGACTGACTTCCAAGGACTAAACCATTGATGCAAACTCGTCGATGGTAAGCGTCTCGGGACGACGACTAAAATCGATTTTCTCTTGTAGGCGCTCTGGGATGTCCCATCCCTTTAAAGTATTCCGGAGCATCTTTCTTCTTTGGGAGAATGCTGTACTGACTAATTTATTGAATCTTAGATATTTATCATCATCAACAACTGGTGTGTTTTTTTTTGTGAATCGTACAATTGCAGAATCTACCTTCGGTCTTGGAATGAATACATCAGGCTTGACTGTGAAGCATTGGTCGATATTCAGATATGCTCCTACAACAACTGTCAATCGACCATATGCCTTTGTATTGACATTTGCAGTAAGTCGATCTGCAACCTCCTTTTGCATCATGATGTGTGCGTCACTCCAATAATCCAATTGCTCTATTAACCAAAAAATAATTGGAGAAGTAATATTGTAGGGAATATTCCCAATAACCCTAACGGGATCATTTACAGGCATTCCATCTATATCCTCTAAAAGAATATCTCCTTGGATGACGTCCATTCCATTAAAAATAGGTTTGTTTTTTAATTCCTTTACAAGAAGCGGGTCGATCTCAACAACGGCCATTTCCTCAACATAGGGGAATATCCTCTCTGTAAGGGCGCCTTCTCCAGGGCCAATCTCTAAAAAGTGATCTGATGATCTTGGGCCTATCGTCCTTGCTATTTTATCGAGTAGATTAGTATCAGCAAGAAAATTTTGACCCCATCTTTTTCTAAAAGGATGATTTTTATTGGTTGAATTCACGATATCTATAATTTAAAGACCTCAGTCGCATTATTTGAAGTGACCTCTACTATCTTCTCAAATGGTAGGCAGTGAATGTCAGCCAATTTTTCAGCGACAACACGGACCCGGGCAGGCTCATTGGTCTTCCCCCTGTAAGGGTCAGGACTAAGATAGGGGCAATCAGTCTCAACGAGAAGACGGTCCAAGGGTATCTCTTTTGCGACATTTGGTAAATGACTGTTCTTAAAGGTAATATTACCAGAAAAAGAAATATAGTATCCAAGATCCATAAATTTTTCTGCTACCTCAAGAGTGCTTGAAAAACAGTGAGCGACTCCTCTCACATCAGGAAACTCACTCAATATTGATACCAGGTCTTCATCGGCATCTCGATTATGGAATATGATTGGTTTATTTAGGTCTAGTGCGATCTTCATTTGTGCTCTGAATATCTTTTTTTGGACCTCTGGGTCTGACAAGTTTCTAAAATAGTCCAATCCCATCTCTCCCACTGCTACCATTTTATCATCATTCATCAATTCATGAATCTGGTCAACAAAATCCTTTGGAGCATCTTTGGCATCATGGGGATGAATTCCAGCGGTAGCATAGATATTCTCATGAGCCACACTTAACTGTAAACATTCATTTGAATCAGCAATATTTGTCGCAACACAAATAAATCGACCAACACCCAGTTCTCTTGCTCTTTCTAAAACTGCGGAAAGATCATTCTTTAATTCATCATAGAACAGGTGACAGTGAGTATCGGTTAGCATTTGTTTGATTCTAATGGTAAAATGATGGGCAAAAGTAATTTGATTTTTTCTTTAACACGATTATGAAATTAAATAGTTATATTATTTTTATGGTATTTCATTGCTTGGTCCATAGTTTATCATTGGATAATGGTGATACTCTTATAATTCATCCAATCAACTGGGAGACACCTAGCCCCGAAGGCTGGAATGAACAGTATAATGTCTATGTTAATTTCCCAGAGTCTGATGGCCCATGGGCAAAAATAATCATGGTTCATACCCTTAGATGCGATTCAGCCACTAAGGGAGATTCCTTGCCGTGTGGTGCATGGGATTATATCTGGAATACTCTGATCTCAGTACCTGGAGAAACCAATCCTGAGATATTTAGTATTGGTAGTTTTGTGACCCCCTATGGTAAAAGACTGGATCTTGGTGGAGAAAGGGGCTGGGTCTGGACATATGATATTACAGACTATGCGCCATTATTAAGAGGTAAAAGAGAGGTTACTGTAGGTAATAATCAAGAATTACTCGATCTCAAATTCTTTTTTGTCAAAGGCCCTCCAACAAGAGATATTCTCAAGGTCGAGAATATCTATCCCTATGGAGAATATAAATATTTTGAACTCTCTGATGATGAAATATTAAAGAAAAGGACCATCAACCTATTGAAGGAGGCTAGCGGATATAAGATAAAAGCAGTTATATCAGGGCATGGTCACGAAGGTCCAAGAAATTGCTGTGAGTGGGATAGTAAGACGCATACATACTTTATGGATGACTGGGAAATTTTTCGATGGAATGTTTGGAAGGACTGTGGAAATAATCCACTATATCCTCAGGGCGGGACATGGCCTTTTGACCGCGCTGGATGGTGTCCTGGGACCAAGGTAGATGAATATGATTTTGAATTGACCCCATACGTCAAACCCGGAGAACCAGTTTCACTAGATTATGGGATAGAACCTTACTCCGAAAATGGTGAAAAAAATGGGTTTTTTTATATGACTCACCAGCTATTCTCTTATGGTGATCCAAACTTTGATACTGATGCGGAACTGGTAGATATTATTTCACCCACGAATAAACAAAAGTATGGTCGTTCAAACCCAGACCTAACTCGCCCTAAAATAATCATAAAAAATAGTGGAAAATTTGACCTGAGATCTCTTGACATTTACTATGGTTTGATGAAAAGGAAAAAGACCGTTCATAGGTGGGAGGGAAATCTTCAATTTCTTGAACAAGCGATCGTGGACCTACCGGCACCACATTGGAATGGCCTAAAAAAGAATCCTGATTTTGAGGTTTTATTAAAAAACCCTAATCACACGCAAGATCAAAATATGATAAACAATAAACTTGTGACACAGATTCCTATTCCAGCAATCCTTCCCAATAGTTTCACCATAAGATTAAAGACCAATGATATCGATCGCGCCAGAGAGAATTCATTCACAATCACTGATAATGATGGACAAGTACTATACTCTGATGACAATTTTTTAGATTCTAAAGATTATGATTATGACATAAAATTAAAGAATGGTGACTATCAATTCTTGTTCAAAGATCTTAAGGAAGACGGAATCTCCTTGCACTGGTGGAATAGAAGTTCACCTGATAAAATTGGAGTAAATGGCGAAATAATATTTACGGATACAAATGGTGACACCCTACATAAGTTTAATCCTGATTTTGGCCAAGAACTGCGATTCAACTTTCGCATAGGGCCACTACCCTGACAACAAGACCAACGTACTGATGAGTTTCTTCATTCAATCATTATTCGTGGTAATTCCAATCTTTTCCTTTCTGATAATCATTGAGGAGATCACATCAAGATTCATTGGTAAAAAGGTAAACCATGCAATGGATGTGGTTTCTAGTTTGAGTTCAGGCGTTACCAATATTACCAAAGATGGGCTGAAGTTCAGTATCGTGATTGTCAGCTATTCATTTTTTTTACAACATCTAGAGGTCTTCAAACTAGAGCCATTATGGGCGTCGGTGTTCTTAGCAATAATGGTGCAAGACTTTAGTGGCTACTGGCTCCATAGGCTCAATCATAGAGTGAATGTATTTTGGAATCGTCATGTGATCCACCATAGTAGTGAAGAATTCAACCTGTCTTGTGCACTGCGACAATCCATTTCAGAGACAGTACACTTTGGTGCGGTATTATTGATACCAGCAGCATTCTTTGGAGTCCCCGCAAAGATCTTCGCTTTCTTAGGGCCAATACATCTTTTTATGCAATTTTGGTACCATACAAAGTTGATCAATAAAATGGGCTGGCTGGAAAAGATTATTGTTACACCATCCCATCATCGAGTACACCATGCCATTAACTCTGAATACATTGATAAGAACTATGGGCAGATATTCATCATTTGGGATAAACTATTTGGAACGTACCAACCAGAGTTGATTAATGTAAAGCCGATTTTTGGCGTTTTAAGACCTGTCATGACCTGGAACCCAGTCATAATAAACTATAAACATCTATGGCAATTGATTCAAGATGCCTATCATACAAAAAAACTTTGGGATAAAATACGAATATGGTTCATGCCAACTGGCTGGAGACCAAAGGACGTTGTATTGAACTATCCGATCAGTTCAATAAAAGACCCTTACCAACAAAAGAAATATGCAACAGAAACGTCATACCCATTTATCTTTTGGTCATTTATTCAGCTAAAGGTATCAGTGCTTCTTATGTTTCATTTTTTTACCGTGATCCATCTGCAGAACTCTTTGTGGAATTATAGTTATGGAGCCCTCATTCTTTTTCATGTCTTTTCATTCACATCAGCTTTAGATAGAAAAAAATATTCAATCACAACAGAATTTATCAAAATGATTGCAATATTTGGATTGCTATTAAAACAGGAGTTTTTGTGGTTTGGCCTAGATATAAAGTATGGTCATTGGTTATTGGCTTATTCATTCATATCTATTTCTCTAACATCATACTTCCACAAAGATCTCAAAACAAAATTGACACACCAGGTTTAATATTTGTTCAGTGATAAGGAGAATTAGAACAACCTTTGGGAATGAAAAAAATACGTGATCTTATTTAATTCTTGGGAAAAGTGGCTCATGATCTTCTAATGACCTTCCTGGCTCAAGCCTACCCCAGGATTGATCATGACCTTCAACATTAAGTGCATCAAGCAAGGTTGCAGTACGATTGGGCATTATTGGTGATAATAATACTGCTCCTAATCTAAGTGCCTCTCCTGCAGTATAGAGGATATTCCCAGCCGCAGCCTTATCCTCTTTAACCATCTTCCAAGGTGCATTTTCCTCCATATATTTATTTACTGTTCGAATGAATTGCATAATCTCTTCAATTGCATCATTCAACCTCATACCGTTCATTAATTCATTTACCACCCCTGGTAATTCTTTGCCCTTTTTCTCTATGGCCATATCTGAATCACTTAGGGACCCCGGTTCAGGTATCACGCCGTCATAGTTTTTCTTTATCAGTGTTGTTACTCGACTGAGCAAATTGCCAAAATCATTTGCTAGGTCACTGTTATATCTCTGAATGAAAGAATTCATCGTAAAATTAGAGTCATGCCCTAGAACCATTTCTCGCATTAGATAATACCGAACAGGGTCTACACCATAATCGTCAATTAGATCCATGGGGTTGATGACATTGCCAATTGACTTGCTCATCTTTGAGTCTCCCATTAGCCACCAGCCATGTGCAAAAATAGATAAAGGTAGTGGTATCCCTAAAGAAAAGAGCATTGTAGGCCAATAAACTGCATGTGTTGTCAATATGTCCTTCCCTATCAAATGATAAGATGCGGGCCACCAACTATTAAACTGTTTAGTGGATTGATTAAAGCCGGCTGCGGTGATGTAATTAATAAGTGCATCAAACCAAACATAGGTAACATAATCCTTATCAAAAGGGAGTTCGATTCCCCAATTCAACCTTGATTTTGGTCTGGATATGCATAGGTCATTTAGAGGCTGTCTAAGAAAACCCAAGATCTCATTTTTTCTGTGTTCAGGCTGGATAAATTTTGGATTGGATTGGATATGGTCTATCAGTTGTTTCTGATATTTGCTCATCTTGAAAAAATAATTTTTTTCCTTAAGCTTTTTTATATCTCTGAATTCACCACTTTCAGCTTCTTTTTCAGTAATGAATCGCTCTTCGGATACTGAATAAAGCCCCTCGTATTCTGCTTCATAAATATCTCCATTGTCCATTACCCGCTGTAATATAAATTGTACAACCTTCTTGTGCCTTTCTTCGGTGGTACGAATGAAGTCATCATTAGAGATATGTAATTTTTCCCATAGGTCTGTAAACCTTGGTGCCATCTCATCACAGTGTTTCTGCGGATCAATATTACGTTCTACTGCAGCCTCTTGGACTTTTTGTCCGTGTTCGTCTAGCCCAGTCAAAAATAATGTATCTGACCCAGCGTCACGATTAAAACGCGCCAGCACATCTGCAAGGATGGTTGTATAGGCAGTGCCTATGTGGGGCTTATCATTGACATAGTATATAGGTGTTGTGATGTAAAAGCCTTTGCTCATTGTCTTAGATTCTTTTGCGTGTTTAATAATAGATTGGTCAATACCAAGGGCATGTAAAGGTTCATAGAAATTGCCCTAACCGTCTCTTCAAGATCAATAACGATCGATAAGAGCTTTGCTGAGGGATAGGTTCTTACAAATGTTTCCATACCAAGCTTAAGCGGAGTATCGTGCAGTGGATCATCAATACCCTTTTGAAGTCTATTTGCACTCTGATGCCATATTTTTAGCAACATAAAATGATATCCAAATTTATCTTTTTCTTGTTTTGCAAGTTTTGAATAATCTTGGATGAACTTACGCCATCTTCCTGGGTCATTCTTTGTGGTACTGTCTATTAAATACTTTATCAAATCGGTTGTTTCCTTTATGGGTTGGGAAATAAAAAAATATGCACTATGTAGATTGCCTCTACTAAGACCAACCAAAAAGGAGACATCCTCTTTCTTTACCATTTTTGATTGGAACCATGATTGAATGTAATGATCATCCAATCGTGGAAAACCTATGCGTTGGCAACGAGATATTATTGTAGGTAGTAATAATTCTACGTGATCTGTGATCAGGACTATTGTTGTATTTGATGGTGGTTCCTCCAATAATTTTAAAAATGCATTTGCCGCTTCACCTTGTCCAGCAGATAAAAGATGAGCATCAAAGACCAATACGACCTTCCTTCCTGATGATTCACTCTTCAAATATAGATTTTTTCTTAATTCTCGAATAGATTGGATCAAAATTCTATTTGCCATTGGTATTATGATCTTGTGATAGGGGTCTATGGATTTCTTATGAAGTTCATCGGTAACGAGATCTATGTCCTTTTTACCTATTCCCGAATCTTCATTATCACTGCTCTTCTTAGGAGTTGGTAGCGGGAAAATAATCTTAACATTCTCATGCTGCAGCTTAGAACTTCTTACACAAGACGGACAGTTCTCACAAATGTTGTCTTTATTGATCTCACAGTTCAACATCTGTGAAAATTTGATTGCAGTACCTTCTTTTCCACATCCAGGGGGACCTGAAAAAAGATAGGCACTACCGATTTTATTTGAGGTCACGATTTGTCTAAGTCGAGCCCAGACCGCTTGTTGGGAAGTTGTGGTAGTGTTTGTCTCTATTTTTTGATCAACCATTTTTCTGGATCCAGTTTTTGACCTTTGCCCCATATTTCAAAATGGAGTTTTGAACCATTTATGGAACCCGAGTCACCCATATAGGCAATGACGTCTCCATTTCTAACTTGACCATCCACAATTGTTTGGATATTGGTAACATGGCTATATACCGTATAGAATCCTCCACCATGGTCAACGATTATAGTTGTACCATATCCTCTTATATAAGTTATTGTGGTAACAACACCACCCAACACAGTGCGGATGGCAGAACCTGGCTGGCCTTTTATATCTATCCCTGGATTTTCTGTTGTTGTTTTCAATTTTGAATTCCATTGCCTACCAAACTTGGCAATGATACGCCCATCCGCTGGCCATGGTAATTGTCCCTTTAGAGCTTTAAAACTCTTTGTTTGAAGTGCTTCTTGTTGTTTTCGTATTCGTAGCTCTCTCTCAAAACGAGCCTTATCCTCCAAGACCTTCTTTATGATACTTTCAAGTTGAATTATCCCAGCTTCTTTCTCATCGACATAATTTGATAGAGCCTTTTTGTCATTACGGATACGGTTGAGTTCTTTTTCTCTATCAATTCGCATATTTCGATAGGAATTTATTTGTTGTTGCTTATCTCTAACGAGGTTGAGATTGTCCCGTAGGGCGGCCTCTAATTCCAACTTTTTCTGACTGATCTGAATCAATAATCTTTCAATCTGACTCGTTAATTTCTTCTCAATGTCTGATATGATCTTTAGATATTGGGTACGATAGATTGCCTGGCGCCATGTAGTAGATGAGAAAACCTTTTCTAGGTCTGTCAATCTTCCCTTTCGATAGGAATTAACAACTCGCTTCTTGTATCTAGATCGTAGGGACTCTAATTCATTTTCATTCTCTAGAATGTCACCTTTTAATTGGAGAATACGTTTTCTGGTCTTTTCTTCCTCGTTTTTCAAAGATCTAAGTAGTTTTGCCGTCAATGATATTTCCTCATCCAAAGATGAGATGCGTGTTGATGCAGACCTCTCTCTTGACTCAGCTGTCTTGATCTTGGAGCGCAATTGATTGATCTCTGTCTTTAGAGCATTTATTGCATCATTTTGGTATCTTAATTCCTCATCATAGTCTCGTTCATCTGATTGAGCGATAAGGCCTCCAAAGAATGAGACTAGAAAAATGATTTGAACAATAAATTTCACGGCACTGAAAATACTTGGTATTTATTTTTTTAAATAGGAGAGAATTACCACTGACAATTACAATTTTTCTATCTTAAACAACTGAAAATTATGAAAAGATAATTGCAGCGATTTTTCCTTGATAAAATATATCCACAATTGTTCTTGAGGATTTATACCATCATCACCCAATATTTTTTCATGAGGTTTACCCAATAGTGCCTCAACCTGTGGTAATGTCTGACCAATCTTAAGTTTGTCTGAACGTGCACGAGTCTGCTCTAGCCTTCCAAGATCCATTCTTCTATCAATTAATACTCTTGATTTATAATCATCATAGGACTTTAGTTTTTCTTGTAGGTCAAATAGTAATTGTTCATTTCTCTGACCAATCCCTCCCGCAAGTTCCCTTGCAAATTCTAGAGAGTGGATTGCCAATTGAATTTCCTCAAATTCATCAGCCTCGTTTGCAAGTTTTGCCATCTGAATTCCTGCCTTATGCTGCAAGACCTTTACCTCATATACGAGGTCGCCATTCATGCTGAGTGCTTCAGAGTATTTCCCCATTGCTTTTCCAATAAATCCAAATTCTTGGTATTTTTTCCCTTCTCCTAAGATTACCCAAGACTTAAATCTCCTGATCTCTTTTTTACCTTGATCCGAGAATTCAGCGACGTGTTTAACTAGGTTATATGCTCTTATATATTTTTGTTCCTTAAGTAGTTTTTCTGCTTCGATCATCCATAATAAAGCAATTTGATCAATCCTACCGCTAAGCAAATTGAAGGCCACTGTATCATTCTTCACTCTGGTCAGAGCATATCGATAGGTATCAAGAGCATTTTGTGTCTTCCCCGCTTTTTCTAGGACTAGCCCTTTCTCCATTAATTGATATGGAATCTTGTATTCACAATCTTCAATATAACGCTGTGCACGATGTCGATTGGAGTGAGACGGGTACTCAGCCATAAATTTGTTAAATGTTGGTAGAGCCTCAATATAGTCTTTTCTATAATAATGTTTCTTTGCTTTATCGCCTTTGGTCTTATGTCCACCATAGAATGCAGATAGAGTAAGATAGAAACCATAGTTAGATAGATCAAAACGACTGATCGGTGTTATGTCAGACGGATCATTGATCGTATGGATCTTTGTATAAGAATATCGAAAATCCATACCAACAGTGAATCGATTGTTCTTTCCTGGATCAAGGATGAAACGTATGCCTACTGCTCCGGCTGCAGACGTTCCTGACCCTTTTAGGTCTTGATTCCAGAGTTCCTCATCAGGTGCGTAGAATAGTGCAGAAGCGAGACCATAAGAATATCTAAAATTAAGGTACCAATCATCAAACGGCTGATATTGGAAGTGCGTGGTGGCAAGATACTCACTCAATTTAGGGGAAAAATAAGCTGTGTCTCCCCAACTACTGTTAGTAACTCCCCAATCTTCATGCGGTATCAATGCCGGAGAGTATAAGGTACTGGACCTATAGGAAATTCCGGTCATTACATTCATCCAACTAGTCCCAACAATATAATGTGGGAGATTGATGAGTCCGAGGTCAATTTCAATAGACGAGCCCCAAATATTCTTCGCGCCTTGACTAATGGGAGTCACGTCAGATTCATATCGTATCTTTTTAGGATCGTCTTTAAACGAGTCACTGGAAAGATTTGATGAACTCCCCGTAGATTTTCCATTTACACCGACACCATATCTGATCTCAATTGGAATAATATTCACTGGCGATGCGAATTCCCTTGCAAAGAACCACTTATTAATCCAATATCCATCTTCATATTCAGATTTAGTGTCAAATTTTATTAATCCAAATAAAAAAGTTCGGGGTTCTTTCTCCTTTATCTGTGAAAACAGAGAGGTAAGCAAAAGAACAATTAGAACATGGCGCGCATTTTTCACTAGAAACATAACTAAGTAAAATTCTGTTATCCCTATGTTTTTTACAAGAAGAGACTAATAAAAACTGGCTAACTTTCCTGGACTATTTTTTGGAACATACTGCCTAGTAATATCATTAATATATAATGAGAAAATTAACCTACATCACTCTCATAATTTTGAGCGCATTGAATGCTCAAACATTCTCGATCGCCAGAGTCCACTATAGTGGAGGTGGAGACTGGTATAGTGATCCAAGTAGCATACCAAATCTATTAAAATATCTTGAAACCAATACTGCAATCTCTGTGGAACACAAAGACATACGTGTTAATCTCATTGATGAGGATGCACATCAATATCCTTTTCTATATCTCACTGGGCATGGGAATATAAGACTCACGGACAATGAGGTCATATCGCTTAGGAGCATCCTGACCAATAATGGGTTTTTACATGCAGATGATAATTATGGAATGGATGCGTCCTTTAGAAGAGAGTTAAAGCGAGTATTCCCAAACAAGGAACTTGTTCCACTGCCAAACGATCATCCGATATTTCATAGTTTCTATAGTTTCCCAAATGGTCTACCTAAAGTTCACGAACATGATGGAAAACCTCCTCAGGCTCTAGCATTGTTTGATAATAATAGAATGATGGTCTTATATACATATGAGTCAGACCTCGGTGATGGATGGGAGGATGCTAGCGTACACCAAGATCCTTGGCCAATTCGTGAGGCTGCCTTGCAGATGGGGGTAAACATAATCTATTACTCATTAACACAATGACTCAAATAGAGAGATACCTTAAAAAAGTTAGGGTCTTCTTATTAAGGAAAGAAATCTCAAAATTAGTGATCTGGGTGATAATATTAGCCAGCATGGCAATGTTTATGATGATTCAATTGGAATCAGTATTCTACTTTTATCCTAATATTAAAATCTCCTTTCTCTTGGGATTTATAGGGACTATCGTTTTGATCAGTATTTTGACGTTCATATATTTCTCACAAGCAAAAAAAAATCAAATACATAGGCACAAGGTTGAGAATATTGCTGACTTATTGGGCGATAGGGTCTTTCCAGAAAAATCGGATCTTATATTAAATGCTCTTCAGCTTGAGGGTGGAACTGGCAAGAATGAATCGACTGAATTGGCAAATTCATACATTCAGGATATCCATAATAAATTAATCTCTGTTGATCTTGATGATTGTTTTAATGATCCTAAACCATATCAATTAAAATCAATTTTACTTGCAATCTGGATAGGGATCACATGTATGTTTTTTTTCAAATATGATTCATCTGCTGATGCTTTCTTCAGGCTAGTAAATCCAGAAAGAATATTCCTCGCACCTAAACCCTTTACACTTCTATCGATGTCTGGAGACATTCACATCATTGGAGGAGAAAAGACTGACATATATGTCCAGGCATATCCTTCAGCACCAGACACATTACTCCTTGAGCTGACACCAAGTCAAGTATCAACTCAAAAACGAGATTCACTTGTATTGAGTTTTACGTCCACATCCATAGAAGACGGAGTCTTTCATTTCAAGTTGCCAGAACTCTATCAAGACTATTCTTACCAAGCAATTGTGAATGCAAAACACTTTTGGGAGGCATGGGAGAGCGTTACCACTGATGCTGATATGATATATGTCACCGATAGACCCGCATTTGAAAGTTTTTCCCTTACAACCATCCCACCATCATATAGCAAATTGGAAAGAGATACTCAAGAGGGTAATGTTGCAATGATCGAAGGATTGAAGGGATCAACTGTTCAGGTAGACCTCACATCAAATAGAATGCTAAAAAACTCCTATATAAGCCTCAATGAAAAACGTTCAGAAATGTCATCCAATTACAATATGGCATCTGGCTATTTTAAATTAATGGAAGAGGGTGAGTTTACTGTGAATATTGTCGATAAGAGAGGAATCACAAATAAAGACCCTGTTCCATATAAGATAAATATCATTCCTGACCATGATCCAAGCATATCCGTAATTCAGCCTCCTCCTATAACAGAACTGGGCAATGATCAAACCATTCCAATTTATTTGGAGATTGATGATGATTATGGATTCACAGATCTGCAACTGGCTTACGAGATTCAGAGACCGGTCTATTTACAGACTGACCCATACGTTGCAATGTTCAATATGAATGAACTTCATCCTGACTCACTACACCAAAAAATCAAGATGTATTGGGATCTAACTGATATGATGTTAATGCCCGATGATGAAGTTCATTTTCATTTTGAATTAACAGATAATGATGATGTCTCTGGACCCAAAAAAACAATATCCAATACTTTCATTGCCAAGGTCCCCTCTCTTGCAGACCTGTATGAGAGTGTTGAAAATTCTGAAGAGAATATTATCGATGACATTGTGAATGAATTAAATGAGATAGAAGACATCAAAGATCAATTAGAGAAAACTGAGCTAAAAATGCTAAAATCCAAAGAAATTGATTGGGATGAAAAACAGTCACTAAAAAATTCTTTAGATCAATCAAAGAAAGAGATTGAAAATTTAGAGAAGATAGCAGAGGCAATCGAATCAATAACCGAACAGGCCGAGAAACATAAATTGTTTTCTCCTAGCTTATTAGAAAAATTCAAAGAATTATCAGAACTGGTAAGTGAGATCATGCCAGAAGAAATGATGAAAAACATCAAAGATCTTGAGTTGGCATTAGAAAATATGGATATTGAATCACTTCAAGATGCATTAAATGAATTAACAGAGAACATGGCGAAGATAGAAGAGGAACTAGATAGATATTTAGAAATATTCAAACGATTCCAAGCGGAACAAAAACTAGATGAAATTCAAAATAGAATGCAAAAGCTCAATGAACAGCAGAATGCCTTAAACAATGAGATAAACAATAATGACAATAATACTTCGCCTATGGAACGATTTGCTCAAGAAGAGCAACGCAACCTGGATGAATATGAGAATATTCTATCATTAACGGAGGATGCGTCTGAATTAATTGAAGCATTTGATGAAAATTCAGCACAAGAATTATCCGACCTGTCGCAGTCTGACCTTTCTGAGGAGATTCAATCAAATCTTGAGGCGACCATTCAAGGTCTCTCAAATCAAAATAACCAAGAAGCTATGGATCAGAGCGATCAGGCCATGGAAAATATGCAAATGATGATGCAACAAATGATGGATATTCAACAGGGATTCAATCAGAAATCAATATCAGAGATGATGGAAAAATTTCAAGACCTATTACAGAATATGCTGTACTTATCATCTCAGGAAGAACAACTAAGGAATGATGTAAGACAAGCATCAAGAAATTCACCAAGGCTTCGAGAGTTTGCTCAAAGGCAACAACTACTCCAAGACCAGTTGCGCTCCATGACAGAAAAGATGTTGGAGTTGTCTAACGAGACCTTTGCTCTCACACCAGATATTGGAAAGGGAGTGGGGAAAGCCAATGCCAGTATGGAAGAAGCAAAATCCAATTTGACAGATCGAAACCTCAGTAAAGCAGGGAAAAGCCATGATCTTGCAATGGAAGGCCTGAATGAGGCTGCGCTAGGTTTATTTAATAGTATGCAAAGTATGCAAGAATCTGGATCTGCTAGCGGATTCCAACAATTTTTACAAATGATGCAACAAATGTCAGGACAGCAACAAGGATTGAATCAACAAGGAATGCAACTCAGTCTTGGGCAGATGGCGGCGGCTGCACAGCAACAGATGATGCAACAAATGTTAGATGAGCAAAAAGGAATTAGAAAGTCACTGGAGCAACTGATCAAGGAGATGCGACATTCAGGGCAAAAAAACATGGGTGACCTGAGTGGTATGGCAAATGATATGGATGATGTAATAAAAGACCTGCAAAAAAAACGATATAATCGAAAAACTAAAGACAGACAACAACGAATTTTATCTAGAATGCTTGACAGCCAAACATCGATGACACAACGCGGGCAAAAGGATGAAAGAAAATCATCCTCTGCTATGGGAAACCTAGTGTTTCAAGGCCCTGGAGGATTGCCTGAAGATCTAGGGCAGAGAGAGAACATTACACTCCAAGCACTAAATAAAGCAATGAAGGCTGGTTACTCAAAAGATAATCAAATAATGATCAAACGATACTTTAATTCACTAAGTCAAATGCCCTCAAATAAGATTAAAGAGAAGAATGAAGAAAATTAGTCTATATTTTATTTTTCTCGTCTTTATTACCAATGTATCAGGCCAACAAAATGCATCAATCAATGCTGCAATTAAAACCGCAAAACTTCTCGAGAGAAGAGGAGACATTGATGGCGCTATCTCAATATACAAGGGAATATTGGAAAAGAATTCAAAGCATACTATGTCTGTTCATAGAATAAAATCTCTTTTTTTGAATTATGAGAAATATAATGATGGGATTGAATTTCTATATGAAAGAATAAGCAAAGAACCATATGAGATGAGATTATATTCAGAATTGGGTGAGCTCCATTATCTAAATGAAGAAAAAGAAAAAGCCCAGGAGATCTGGTCATCTGCATTTGTCAAATTTAATAACAACCAATCCTTTTTTCGTATTATGGTATCAATGTATGGAAAATATGGTTTGGAAAATGACCTAGAAAAAGTCTTGAAAATAGGGAAAAACCAATTCGGAAGATCATTTCTATCATACGAGAGTGGTGTATATTTCCAGGCCCGCAGGGTATATGACAAGGCCATGGATCAATTTATATTGTACCTGATACATGAGCCAAAACAAAATGGTATAATTGAAAGACGAATACTTTTGATGAGTGATGAAAAAGAAGCATTACAAATAATAGAGGGGAAACTAATAGAGGCCTCAGAAAAAAACCCTCGCAAAATACTCAATGTCTTAAGTGAATATTATTTTAAACAACAAGACTATGACCAAGCATTCAAAAAGAAAAAGGCATGGTCATTGGTAGTAGAAAACAATATTGATGAATGGATTGGATTTGCAAATGAGCTAAGGAAAGAATCTCAATTCTCATATGCCATCAAATCATATAATATTATTTTGAGCAGAAATCTCCATCCCAATATCGCAGGAAAAGCACTCCTCGGGCTAGCGCAGACATTTGAAGATCAGATTATTCCCTCAGATGAACCTAATTTGATTCCATTCTTTTATAATAATAACATATTCTTTGAAGATCCATTTAAAGTTTATTCATCTATATCAAAAGAAAATCTATCTTCAAGCATCGCGCTCTATGATTCTATGCTGGTGACACTTCAAAGGTCACCTCTTTTAGCTGAGGCATTTTTTAAATTAGGAGAGATTCAATATAGAATTCTTCAGGATTTTGACCAAGCCTATGTATTGTTTTCAAAGGCACTGAAAAATAAACCTGATAAAAATTTGAAGCTGAAGATCATTCTTCGTATTGCAGACGTTTTGTTGGCTCGTGGTCAATCAGAAGAGACAAAAATATTTCTTACTCGTCAATTGAATAGGAATCCCTTACCTGAGATAGAACTAAAAAAGATTCTCGTTCACTTCTTGAATGATAAACCGGACTCAACTCTGCAAATGGTCAATTCATTACTATTTAATATGATACCTGTAGACCCTTCATTTAATGATCTTATGGAGTTAAAGAATATTATTAATAAATATTATCAAACTGATGGAGAAGGCCAAGAGGCCTTTCTACATTTTTTGAAGGCTGAAAATTATTTAAGACAAAAAAAATTAGGTGACGCGATACAAGAACTGCTATTTGTAATAAATGAACTACCTAACGCAAAAATCATACCCCTTGTAAATCTAAGGTTGAGTCTGCTTCACTATAGATTAAAAGATTATGAGAGGGCTTTGGAATTTGCACTGACACTCCAAGATACAGATCTGGCAGACAAAGGAATCATTCTTTCAGGTCAAATATATGAGTTTAAATTATCAAATCTTGAAAAGGCTCTTGAACAATATATGAGGATCTTGGATGAATATCCATCATCTATTTTTTCAGAACCAATTCGATATCACATACGTGGAATCGAAAAAGTAGAAAGCTGATGAAAAAAATATTATTACTTGGTCTCATTTCATACTCCATTGCACAAAAGATAATCATTCCAATGGATCAAACACAGAATGATCATTTAAAAGCCTATGGAATCGCCTATTTCACCCTAACAAAAAATACTAATATCGAATGGTTACTAAATTATAGGGGTGGTTCATTTTTAATTGATGATCATCAATTTGTTCAGACCGAATGCCGGATTCGTGGCGTATCATTTGAGAATGTAGATGCAAATCACCTAATGGATATCTACTCATCCATAGAGCAAAATAATATGGACATCATGCTATTAGAGAAAAAACCTAAGATTGCCATTTATACGCCTCCAAACAAACAACCCTGGGATGACGCGGTCACGCTTGCTCTGACATATGCAGAGGTTGATTATGAAACACTATGGGACGAAGAGGTGCACTTGGGAAAACTTGAAAAATATGATTGGCTCCATCTTCACCATGAAGATTTTACGGGCCAATATGGGAAGTTTTATAGAAGCCATCGCAACTCTCAATGGTATAAAACTCAAAAATTTCAGTTTGAAGAAGTTGCAAAAAAACTTGGATATGAAAGTGTTCATCAACAAAAAAAGGGCATATCTAGAATCATAAAGGATTATGTTGGGAATGGGGGGTTCCTTTTTGCCATGTGCTCAGCCACAGACTCATACGACATCGCACTTGCAATGGGTAATGCAGATGGGGTTCATACTGTTTTTGATGGAACATCCTTAGACCCGGCAATACAATCCAAACTAGATTATCAGCAATGCTTTGCCTTTACAGATTTCAAATTATTAACAGACCCAATGATATATGAGTTCTCAGATATAGATCTGCCACCTAGTCATAATCCTATCACTAGAGGTGCAGAAGCAGATTATTTTTCGTTATTTGAATTTTCTGCAAAATATGACCCCGTACCTACCATGCTTACACAAAACCATGTATCAATCGTTAAGGGTTTTATGGGACAGACAACGGGTTTCCATAAAGACCGAATCAAAAACCATATAGTTATCATGGGGAAAGACCCATCATCAGATCAAGTAAAGTATCTACACGGTAATTTTGGAAAGGGTACATATACCTTTTATGGAGGCCACGACCCTGAGGATTACCAACATTTTGTAGGTGACCCTCCAACCGATCTATCCTTACATAGAAATTCACCTGGATATAGACTTATACTTAACAATATACTCTTTCCAGCTGCTCGCAAGAAAGAGAGAAAAACGTAAAATGATTTTTATATGTGGTTTCAAACAGAGATAATCATTGATTCTAAGCAACGGGGATTTCACGTGATCACTGACAAGGTCATTTCCCAACTTCCTGAGGTCAAAAAAATAGAGATCGGAATATTGCATTTATTTATCAAACATACCTCCGCCTCATTGACCATAAATGAAAATGCCGATCCTACCGTTAGAAAAGATTTCGAAAATCATTTTGACCATCTTGTTCCTGAGGGACAATCATATTATCAACACACATATGAAGGGCCAGATGATATGCCAGCTCACTTGAAGGCATCATTGCTGGGGTCTTCAATAACCATTCCAATAAAATTGGGCACTTTATCATTGGGAACGTGGCAAGGAGTCTATCTATGCGAGCATAGAAATATAGGAACCAATAGAAGGATCATTGCAACAATACAAGGTGAATGCCCTAAACCTGTTGATCGAAGGGAAAATAATAAAAAGAGTCTGTCCTAGTATTCCTATTCATTTGGAGGAATGATTTATCTTTGAATAATTAAGATTCTATGGTGCTAAGTTGATTAACTAGCCTTTATTCTTTATTTTTTCCCATATCTCATCCATCTCACTAAGTGTTGCCCCACTTACCTCTTTGCCTCTGTTTGCTAATTCTATCTCTAATTCCTTGAATCTTTTATGAAACTTTGTATTGGCCTTTCTTAACATATCTTCTGAATCGAGTTTCATATGCCGCGCCAGATTAACAACAGAAAAAAGAACATCACCAATTTCTTCTTGTATATTATTTTGATCTCTACGCTTTTGGGCCTGCTTAAGTTCATCAATTTCTTCATAGAGTTTGTCCCAAACCTTATCTATGTCATTCCAGTCAAAACCAGCATAAGCTGCCTTCTGTTGTAACCTATTTGCTCTGGTCAATGCTGGTAAAGTAGGTGGGACCCCATCTAACCTAGATTTTCGTTTTTTCTCTTTATGTTTTATGAATTCCCAATTTTTCTTTGCATCAAATGAAGCATTTGCTTTCGCATCTCCAAAAACATGAGGGTGTCTCTTAATTAATTTTTTATTCACATTTTCTAACGAATCAACCACACTGAATCTTCCTTCTTCTTCTGATATTTGACCCTGTAGTGCAAGATGAAGCATTACATCGCCCAATTCTTCCTTGAGAGTATTCCAATCTTTTTCATCCACGCTTTCAATAACCTCGTATGCTTCTTCAAGAAAATATGGCAATAATGACTCGTGGGTTTGTTCCTTGTCCCAGGGACACCCATCTGGTCCCCTGAGTCTTTCAACGATATCAAGGAGTTTAATAAACTGTTTAGCTGCTTTTTCTTTGTTCATTCAACTAGTAAAAACGCCTTCCCAATTAGTGATCTTTAGAATGTCATCTTCATTCTTTCTCATTATTTCTTTATCTGTTTTAGAATCATCTTTGAATCCAATAAGATGTAGGCATCCATGTATGATCAATCTCGATACTTCTTTTGCATAGGGTTGATTGAAAATTCTTGCATTTTCCTTAGCGCGTGGAAGGCTGATGTAAACCTCACCTTCAACAAGGGATTCTTCATATTCATTCAAGCGAAATGCTATCACATCTGTAAAATGATCCTTTTGAAAATATTTTTTTTTTAAATCAGATAAAAACTCATCTGAAACAAATATGAATGACAGATCACAATCTGCTATATTGTTAAAATTAAAAACATTTATTGCAGTTTGCTTTACATTCACATGAATTGGTTGATCTAGGTCAGGATCACTCTGACAGAAGATTT
>CALCSS010000054.1 GCA_937893835.1 uncultured Fidelibacterota bacterium | reverse complement strand
TTGGCCAGGCGATATGTGCTGAGAAAATGAATGCAGACAGGGTAGAGGTATGTGGTAGACTGGACCTTGACGGGGTCACCCCAGATCGATCTGTCATAGCCAGTGCATTAAAAGATCTGACCATACCAGTCAAGATAATGATCCGTCCAAGGGGTGGAGATTTTGTTTATTCAGATCCTGAGATCATTACGATGGAGTCTGACATTAAATATTGTAAGGACAGAGGCGTCACTGAAGTGGTACTTGGGTTACTTACTGAAGGTGGTGAGATAGATACCAAGCATACCAAAAGACTATCTGAATTGGCCTTCCCAATGAGGGTTACCTTCCACAAGGCCATTGACCATACAAATGATATCTTAAGATCAATAGAAGATCTTGCAGAGATAAGATGTGTGACAAGCATATTAACATCAGGCGGACAGAGAACCGCTGTGGATGGTCAAGATATGATCAAGAGGATCATTGAGCAATTCTCATCCGAATTGAATATCATTGTGGCAGGTTCGATCACAAAGGACAATCTATCAGAGGTCCATAACATTTTGGGTTCAAAAGAATACCATGGAAAAAATATTGTTGGGGATCTAACTTTATAAATAACAACAAGGAGAATGACAATGGTAATACAAGTCGTCAATTTTAATTTGGAGGGTATCACGCATGAACAGTATCTAGGTGCCGCATCTGAGGTGGCGCCAGCGTTCAAGGACCTGAAAGGACTAAGGTCAAAGGTTTGGCTGTCAGACCCAGACAATAACGTTTATGGCGGGGTATACACATGGGAAGATCGTCAGTCCATGGAAGACTACCTCAATAGCCAATTCTATGATGAGGTTTTGGGTAGTAACCCAAGTTTTGCGAATGTCACTTACAAGGCCTATGATGTCCTTGATGCACCGACATCGATCACAAATTAGCAGGTAAGTATAAAAAACAGATAAAAGTTCCCACTAGCGTGGGGTCTTTTATCTGTTAACATCCTAAAAATCTTATGAGAATTCTCATTACTTGTCTCTTGGCATTATTCCATTTCATTGACATTCCATATTGTCAAGAATATTTTGAAATGTCTCATGAAGGTCAAACCAGGGAATATTATCTATCCTATCCAGAGGATGTCACTGGTCCATGTCCCTTAATAATTAATATGCATGGGTTTGGAGGGACTGCCAACAATCAATCAATTTCAACTGAGATGGATGATTATGCACTCCCGCTTGGAGTGGCAGTTGTGTATCCACAGGGATTAGGCTACTCATGGAACGTCGGCACTTGGTGGGACAATAATCCTTTTGATGATATCGGTTTCATAGGTGCAATGATAGATGATATATCCAATGGCCATGAGATTGACCTTGATCGTGTCTATGCAACGGGCATGTCAAATGGAGGATACATGACATATGAACTTGCCTGTGAACTATCTCACAAGATAGCAGCATTTGGCTCTGTGACCGGCAATTTCATGTTGAACGATGGTCAAATGTGTAATAATCAAAGAGAGACACCAATCATCCATTTTCATGGAACATCAGACCTAGTGGTCGATTATTATCCTCCATCGTTTGATGGCGCGTTGACCGTATCTGAGTCAATGGATCATTGGAGAAATGTAAATCATTTGTATGATCTTGAAATTGACACGCTCTTTGGTGAGGAAAATGAACTATCTGCTGAGAGATTTGTTTATTCAAGAAATAGTACAAATGTGAAATTTGTTCATTATAAGATCATATATGGAGGTCATAGTTGGTTTGGGTCACCATATGTGAATCCCTCTGTTGTCAATGCATCAGAGTTATTGGTAGAATTTTTTTTGCAATATAGCCTTGATGAACTCGCTTGCCTGGAATCGGATGGCGATTTCAATCTCGATGGCAATATAACCATGGCAGATTATTTTATGATCTTGGGTGTGATAATTCAAGAGAATGATGAACTATCAGAGCAATTCTGTATGGATATGGATCAGGATGGAGATGTAGATGTGGTGGATCTCATCATGTCACTTGATCTTATCTTTTAATAAGTTGGCTATCATCCAATAATAACACCTTTAATTAGTATATGATCAAACATTGGACTCTCATTATTATTTTAGTTTCGTTGGTTCATTCTCAACCAACATATGAATTTGAGATAATATCACTTCCCAATATGGAGACCCCTCTGGGGATGAATACATTGGGTACAGAGATCGTGGGTACGAATTTTGGTGGACAAGCGGTGTATTGGTCAGACTCGACCGGGACCATCGTTCATGGTACTGGCGAATTATGGGGCATCTCAGATAATGGCAGGATATTCTCTGAACTGGCAAATTCTGATGGTAATTGGGAGGCTGCATTGATAGAGAACGGTGAAATCAATTTTCTGGGAAGTATAGATGGTAGCAATACATGTGATGCCTTTTATAGTCACGGACTAGGTATGAGTGCTGATGGTTCAACCGGAGTAGGAATGGGTTGGGTCAATTGTGGAACATCCGCATTCTATTGGACAGATTCTAGTGGAATAGTTGACCTAGGTCAGTTTCAAGGTAGTAGCACAAAGGCACAGGCTGTATCGGGTGATGGACAGATGATAGGTGGCTGGGCCCAAACAGACAATAGATCATCATGCATATGGGATCGTGAAGGTAACACCACTTTACTTGGGTCGCTCCAAGAGGGTAGTGACTATGGTGAGGTCCAGTTCATCAATGGTGATGGTTCTGTCATTGCAGGGTTCTGTGCAGGTAGCGCAGGAAATAATGTGGAGGGTTACATATGGAGCCAAGATAGTGGCATGGTCGGCCTAGGGGTCCCGGATAATTCTGCAGCTACGAATGTCAGTAGGGTTTTTGATGTATCAGAGAATTTGGTCGCTGTGGGTGAATATTTGAATGAAAGTCCCATATTCTATAAGGCATGTATCTACACTGCTGAGGTCGGACAATTCGTTAATCTCAGGTCATATCTTTTAGATCTTGGTATGTCACAGATCGAACAATGGGACCTGGTCAAGGCGCATTGCATATCTGATGATGGCAATACCATCGCTGGATACGGTAGGGATCCCGCTGATAATTGGACCGGTTGGGTCATTAGGATCGTGGTAGAAGAAAATTACGGTGATGTCAATGGAGATGGTGAGATTGACATTGCTGATGTGTTGATGGTCGTCACTTATCTACTTGGTGATGAGTTGACAGAATCACAACTTATCAGTGCCGATCTGGACATGAATCTTTTAGTCGATATATACGATCTTCTTGCCTTGATCGATATTGCAATTCAATAACGACTATCTTTAGATCAATAGTATAATTGATCAATTTTTACTGGACATATCCAGTGAGATCCCATGGCGATAGGATTAAATATCAATCTTTGCTATGTTACACATTCGATAAGGTATTATTAATCAACTAAATGAATTTTTATCATGATCTCAATTAGCAATTTCATAAAGCTCATGCTCTTTTTCTTGTTAGCGACCTCAGCATATGCAAAGACAAAATTTACTGACCGTCAAGTTGCTACAATGATACCAAAATATTTTTCAAGAGATCACAATGCTCCAAAGATCACACGAACAAGAGTATATGGAGAGAATGGCAAGAAGATTCTGCATTTGAATATTGAAGTGAATCGCAATAGATATGAGAATCAAATGGAGTATGCATTATCTGCAATGGCAAGTGTAAGCCAACATGCAGCAAGACCATTTGATTCTTTCGTTCTCATAATGGAACAGAGTTCAAGACAACTTGTAAATGAGAGAGTGGAGGCAAAGGCCAAATGCACCATTGATTATTTTGTGTTCAAAAGAGTGAAGAATGATCGATGGGTCAATAAATGCATAAAAATAGATGAGATATAGTTTAATTGATCATTTCAGCTTGATATGGTATGATAAAATATTAACCAGTCGAAAATGAGAACATCCATTACTCCATTATACTTATTGCTGTTCCTTTTTTATTCTATCTCATGTGCGACCAGACCAAAGAGCTACAAGATAGTAGA
>CALCSS010000053.1 GCA_937893835.1 uncultured Fidelibacterota bacterium | reverse complement strand
CAAATAGATCGATAATTATCTCACCATAATTGGTTTTAATGCATGCATATTGGATCGAACGTCCACTCTGGTCCCAGTACTCCCACAGCTCTATCCGTTCACCATTTGAGTATTTACCCTTAGAGTACTTTTCGCCACCTTCGTACCATTGAGTTGAGGAACCATCTTGGATCCCTTCCTTAAAATTATTCTCAGATCTTATGTTTCCATTTTCATGGTATTCGACCCACCTACCGTGACGTTTTCCTAGCTTATACCTACCGTGTCTCTTTCTCTTTCCATTCTCCCACCACTCTGTATGTACACCGTGGAGCTGTCCCTTTGAGTATTTACTTTCCTGGATCTTTTTCTCTGAATGATCTGATACAACATATGAGACCCCAGTAAAAGGTCGGCTTTCCCCTATTATATACCATGCGCCCTCGGACCTGATCAATTCGTTCATCTCTACTCTAGATTGACAGACCAAGACTGAAATGATAAAAATAAAGGATATAATGCGCCTGATCATGGTGGAAAATTTACATTTCATACGATAAGGACAACTCTGCTTATGATAGGGATTAGAACCAGAGTTTATAGTATCATTATTGTGAGTTTGATAAGATATCAGATAATTGAAGTATGTCGAAGACATCTATCATTTGATCATAGGTGACATCAGCGATCAGCATTGCATTATAATCAAATTCGACCTCTTGCATTAGGTATGATATAATGAAATAGAGATCCAGTATGGAGACAGACCCATCAAAGTTCACATCACCCATGAGAGTAATATTCTCATCAAGCACATCTATCACCTCTCTCAATGTAATATTGACAGCCTCAAGCGCCTCACCCCAATCTGCAAGACCACCCACATGTATGTGACCTGCAAGATAACAGGATCGATCGATCTGATTCAAAGAGTCCATTTGCGCCTTATACCATACCCCATGGTATCCCAAATACTCAGAGAGGTAGTTTCCTGTACCGAATGTATAATCGATCACTGGGTATATGTTGAGTCCTGATAGGTTCATTGCTGTTTCAATTGAATCCATTGGCAAGGATGAATAACGAGGCGCATTATGGGGCCAGGTCGAGTCTGGGGGACTTGGTGTGGGAAGAAGTGGTTCCTCAAAATCATCGATCCATTGGGACTCATCCCAGTTGGTTGTCATCCACTCTAACTCCCATCTGTAGTCTATGCCTCCTCTGCTAAACGTAATGATCGCAACAGGATTTATGCTGTCGACTATGTTCCACCAGTCCTCTGAAGTATCCTGATAGTCGACCTCAAGGTCTCCTTCTCCTTGTCCACAGCCTTCACAATCAGGTGGATCAAATGTGGGAAAATATGAGTGGATGTCATATCCTCTTTCTTCCCAATTGTCTCCTATCCATCCATCAGGATTTAGTTCTTCATTTGTGCTGAATGGACGCACCATCTCATTTGTCGGAGGCCAGTAACCACACAGTAGAATATTCCTAAGATGGTCTCGATCAATTCGCATGCCATTTGATTCAGGGTCTCCTGATCCATTTTCCTTGATCTCATTCGGTACCGGTAAGATCTTTCTTTTCCTGCCTTGTTGCATGATCTCATCAAAATTATCAGGTCTACCATTTGGGATGATCATCCTACCAACAGGGAATCTCATCTCCTCGCCCTGAGGCACAGACACCTCTATCAGGATATTTTTTGACCCTAGTCCACCAGAGACCAAATTGGCACCATTTCTAATGACCGTTTTTGAGTAAGGCCCCACCCATCCATTTATCTCTAGATCAATGAAAAAAAGTTCCATCTCATCACTGAAATTCTCTGGCACAAGTTCAAAGCGCACTGGGTCATCCTTGCCAGTTGTGATCCTCAAATGGTAAATATCATATGATAGATGTTTGACCGGTTCGATCTTGTCAATGACATATTGAGGTATCACTGACCCTGTAGCCAGTGTGAGCTCTTTTGTTTTAGGATCTTCTTTCATTTGAAAGAAGTTTGGTTTTCCATAGGGTAGTTCCTGAGCGAACAGGACCCCATAGCAAATGATGGTCTGGACAAAATATCTCAATATCTTCATAGAGCTTCTCCTCATTATTTTAGCAATATCATCTTCTTGGTGCTTTGAAAGTCTCCGGATTCCATTCTGTAAAAGTATAGTCCTGTGGCCACTGGAAGGCCTTTATCGTTCTTTGCATTCCAAGTGACCGATCTCTTACCAGCGGCCTGCCTGTCATCTATCAAGGTCTTCACGATCCTTCCATTTATGTCATGGATAGTGACCTTCACCCTTGAATCCTTAGGCAAACTGTAGGTAAACCGAGTGATGGGATTAAAGGGATTAGGATAGTTATTATCTAGGACATATTTCGTTGGTATAATAGTACCATCGAAAGATGTGGAAGCAAGAGTGACATCAAAATAACCATCTCTGTGATGATTGCCACGATAGGTAGACCATGAGTACTTATCTCCTGACTCCTGTGCAATATCAATAACTCTCAAATCTGAAGATGTGCCTACTATCAACTCAAAGTCACCATCATTGTCCAGGTCCCCGATCGCAGGGGTGGAACGGATACTGTCTTGCGAGACATATGGAAAATTTCCATAAGGGGTACCATCATGATGGTAGAGATGTATCTCATTAAAACCCGAAACACAGATCACCTCAAGATCACCATCATTATCCATGTCCAATATGACAGGCTCAGAGATCCCAGGCTTGCCCAAGTCTATTGGCCAACCAACTGGCTCTGTATCTTCGATCGGATCCCAAGCATGTAGGTGTTCATCATCTCCAGTGAACAAGAGTTCCATACTCCCATTACCATCTAAATCCGCTACTGATACTCCTCCATGGATCACTCCTTCAGTGTCAAAGGAGCTCATTGATGAACCATCATGGTGTAGTACATGGAGTTCACCATTGTCATTACCTATGATGATCTCTAGATCCTGATCACCATCCAGATCAACAAGAGTAGGAGACGACCTAAAAGAGCCATCAATAGAAAATGGCCCAGAAGGAGGATCAGGTGCACCAGCTCCTTCTAATACGTGGATATCACCATCCAGTGTCACGACCACAATATCTAATGCCATGTCATTATCCAGGTCGGCTATGGCAGGAGCGGCATCAATCCCACCCACGTTAAAATTACCATATCCCTCTGAATCCACTACCTCACCATCATCATGGAGTACGATCAAACTAGAAGATGAAGAATCATGATTACTTGCAATGGCAATGATCTCTAGGTCACCATCCTGATCAAGGTCAGACAATACCGGTACATCCACAATATGCTCTTCTTCATTTCCCTGAAAGCTCATATGAACAGTACCTGTTTTTGTGAGGGCATAAACAGCTCCATCAGACGTGCCAAAAACAACTTCCTTGTCTCCATCTCCATCAAGATCTCCTACTGCAGTGCCTGTACTGATCTCAGCACCAGCATTGAATGGAAATCCATTGACATCAAGCCCACCAATCCACTTGCCATAAAACATACTGCCAGAGCCAAAATAGATCTCAGTCAGAATATTCCCATCAAGATCAGCGATGGTAGGTGATGATTTAACATCAACACTCTCGATAGGAAATCCATATAGGCCTAGGGATAGAGAAACCAAAAACTCCACATCATTCTCATATGGGATCTCTCCAGAATTTGCACTAAAGTGAATGCCAAAGGAGTAATCCCCCAATAGAGCCTCATCACTTGTGGCAAGAATGAACTGGGCAACTCGCTCCTCACCAGAGGAAATGGTCTCGTTAATATAAAATTGATCTTCAATAATAGAGATCATCAGGTCATCGGTCGACAGTGTCACTACAACATTCTCCGCATCCTCCCACCCCAGGTTATTCCTGACCGTGACATTGACCACGATCGTATCCCCAGGGCTGAAAAATCCATCGGTTGTCTGGTACTCAACATCACTGATGACGAGCTCGGGGTATGAACAGGCCAAGATGGCCCTGTGAATGTTCAACTGTCCTGAGCCAACCAGTCCTTCTATTGATTGTCCTCCACAACTTCTCTCCATGTCCGGGTAATGATCAGCAGTATGAACCACCTTTGAGATGATGGTCTCTATATCCGCATTTGGAATCACTGACTTGACCAAGGCAAATGCCCCCGAGGTCAAAGGCGTTGCATAGGATGTTCCTGTGCCCAAGATATAGGGAATACTCGAACGCGGATTAGTACACAATATGTACTCACCTGGTGCACCAATGTCAACATGCTCGCCTACATTGGCCCAACAATTGAATGTATTATTTGCACCAAGCGCGGTAACGGCCACGGTAGTTTCGAAACCAGCTGGATACCACGGGTCAAAATCTGATGTGTCACCAATACCACCATTACCAGAACCATTTCCAGCTGCTGCAACTGATATACAACCATATTGATTTAATATAATATTAAATGCACCGTAAAAAGGCTCACCACCAGCAACAGAGACCCAGCTACAATTGATTATATCTGCACCCATATGAGCAGCGGCAAGGGTAGCGTGATAAGCATATGCACCTGTGTTGGGATCGTTAATGTCATCATTTGCATTAATCCCCATAAGCTTGACAGAATAACCAATTGAAGCAATGCCCGTGGTATTATTGGTGATGGCAGATATGTTTCCTGCAACTCGAGTGCCATGGACATGACCTTCACTCATTGGGTAAGGATCATTATCAAGATTTGCAGGATCATAGCCAATAAAATTATCTATATAATTATCAACGTCATCATCCACCCCATTAATATCATCAGGGTCAAAGGTCCATTCACCATCAATGAACTCAATCACCACGCCGTCACCATCTATGTCCTCTCCCAAATTCTGCCATATGTTATCTATCAGATCTGGATGGTCCCATTTCAGGCCAATGTCCGGTATTGCAACCACGATCTGTCCACTGTCCATCTGCCCGGGTATATCACCACCCTCAATGTCCCATAGATCATATGCAAGGTCTGCCTTGACCTGTGGTAGATGGTATAACTGATCCCACAGAGAGTCATTGGGGATGTAGGCTGGGTATATGATAGGGAGCCTATCAGACATCCTGATCTGGTCCAGTGCAGTAAATTGACCTACAACGCGGTCCAGATCATCCTTGGGGCTCTCAAACTGAATGACATAGTATCTGTTGAGATATATATCACCATCACGATCGGTTGCGCGAGCATTGAAAAGCCATTGTTGAATCGAACTGGATTTTTCCTGGATCATAAGATCATTCAACTGGGGAAGATTGGTAGATCTTTGATCATCTGATATGGTAAAATCATTGACCTTGTTGTCCACATAGATGATGATCCTATCACCATAATATGGCTGCCTAGCAATAAGAATGATCGTAGTCGCTAAGAATACAACGAGAAAAAGAGACCCTCTAGGAGAGAATGTCATTATTCCTCCTCTTGACCTTGAGATGTCTTACCATCTCTCATCCAACCAAATTCTCCCCTATTATCATAGAGCATGATGACACCGTCTCCCCTGTATCTCTCTGTATCATACGACGCGCCTAGAGAACCTACCTTGATACCGTACTCATTATTGATCTCCAGGAACCCCGCCTTATGCCTTGATGTTCCAAGATAAGATGTCATCTCACCACTCATGTTATAGGTCTGTAAATGACCACCCCTACTATCCTTTCCCTCTCCGAGATAGGATGTCATCATTCCATCTCTATTATTGGTCCTGAAAAATCCTCCGCCTTGTTGACCTGTTCCCAAATATGTTATTTGTTTACCGTCAGCATTATGAACACCTATGACCCCAACTCCGTCCTCTGCTGTTCCAATATATGTGGTCTGCTTTCCTTCTGGGTTATAGGTCTGTAGGATACCACCCCCTTGACCTCCACCGCCTAGATAGGAGGTCCTCGTGCCAAATTGATTGTATGTCTTTATAAAACCTGATCCAAGCTCACCTGCGCCAAAGTAGGCCACCTGAGCCCCCTCTGCATTATGAACACCGACCAGACCTACGCCATCCTCTCCGGTGCCCAAGTATGCAGTCTGATCTCCATCATCATTATATGTCTTGATATACCCACCTCCGTACTTGCCGGGGTGTATCGATATGCTGCTGACCGTGATGTCTCCGAGATTTCTGTTCTTGCTACCCATGAAAATGAAAATGCTAGAGGTCAGGCATAATGCTGTGAAGAATCCTGTGAAATATTGTTTCATATTGTCTCCATTGTGGCTTAAATCATCAACTAATCTAGCAATTGATAAATGAACAAGAAACTGGCATCATCTACTTCATTCTGATATATGATGACCCTAACCAAAATACCACCAGTGTGAGAGTGCAACTATCATATTTAGAATGAGGTCGGTCACCTTTGAGCCTCCAAATACCTATTCTTGGAGTCTTCAATGAATTGTAGAAGTTCCATCCTTTGTTTGATGATCTCAAAGATGATCGTTCTCTTTTTATAAAAGACAGATAAAAACCTGAGGTGTTGCCTGTACTTGACCATGCTCTTACTATAATATAGAGCAAAGTTTCCAGAGGGGATGAGACTTAGGGTAAATAGGGCCAATAGCGTCATATCGGCTGTCAATTTCCAGAATAATATCATGCCAATGGCGTAATAGGCAATGAAAAAAATAAAACCGTATATCAATTTCCAACTTGCCATCTCGGCTGAATGTTTATTGTTGATTTCAACAAGCAATCTTGGAATTTTATAGGGTAGATAATTTGTGACCAGACCCCAAACGAACAACGGCGAACCAACAATGAGAAAAATGATGGTTCTTGTCTTACCCCAATTGCGACTTTCTTGTCTGGCGGGATCGAGAAATTCATCTCTGATATCCAGTCTCTTCAACAGGCTCATATATTCATTGAGCCTGTCTCTAAATTGATCTACCAGTGAGGGGTCATTCTCATTATACCATTGAACGACATCCGTCAATATCTTAGAGGTCATGAAATCATCATTCTTATTATCAAGTTCCATACCTAGTTCAGTCATCAATTCCATTTTATAGATAAGCTCCAGGCCTTCTACAACATCCTCTATCTCATCTGTCTGGATATAATTTGTGAGTCTATTCAATGAATCCTCAATGATCCCGGTCAATTTTTTAACGGTACCTGCTTCATGGACCTCATAATCTTGTTCGAATTCCTTAAGATAAATAGGCTCACCAAAACGGATCATTATATCACTACGGAATCGAACTAGGTCAGAGTAACTTATTCCGATCGGAATGATGGAAGTGTTCAAACTAAAATCATTCTTTGATTCTGCTTCGAGACCGATCCTCGCTGCTCCGGTCTTGATCTTTTCCAATATCCGTTTTCCCATTGAAATACCCTCAGGAAAGATCAGGAATGCCCCATTATTTTCAAGGATCTCATACCCTTTGATAAAACTATCTTCATTTTTCCCCATATTTTCCTCATCGTCAATCTTTCTATAAATAGGTATTAGATTGAGTTTACTCAGGAAAAATTCCTTCAGTCTTGAATCGAAGAGGGTGCTTTTTGCAAAAAAATGTAGGATCCTTGGGCAGCAAGATCCCACAATAAGAGGGTCCATGAAAAAATTTGGATGGTTTGCCACAAAGATAACGGGGCTTTTGTCTGGGACCTTATCTCTGTTTTGAATAGAGACTCGATTAAAAAATAACCTGAGTGCCAATCCACTAATTTTATGAATGATCGAATAAAGCATTTATGTCAGTTGATCCAATTTTCAATTTGAATAATAGTTTCTTTGATCATGGCCAAATATATCTATGATGCCACAAACAAAAAA
>CALCSS010000052.1 GCA_937893835.1 uncultured Fidelibacterota bacterium | reverse complement strand
TCCCTGCATTAAATCCAATATAATGCTTCTTGTAAAAACGATGTGTGAAACTAAAATAATCATAGTTTATATCTGCAGGCCACTTTATCTGGGTCATGGAGATCTCTGTATCCTGCAGTTGTGCAATGGTCGCTGGATTATAGTAGACACTTGCAGCATCTTGATTCAATGCAACCACTGACTCACCCATGCCCACTGCCCTGGCACTGACACCAATATTTAAAAAGGTAAATACAGAAGTACCTGCTCTTTGTCCCCCCAGTATTGGAAATAGATCCTGACCATCAACAGGAAGGATCAGACCAAGGGTGAATAATATTTGAATGAATTGGCGTACCATCAGAAGATAAACTGTAACCCGAATTCCATTGAACGTAATTTCCTATATCGAGATGGGTCCAGATTAGGGTTGGGACTATTCGCCATTCGATAACCATATGTCTCACCAGGTCCATATCCACGACCCGTATATGGGTTTATCCTTCTTGGAATCATCTCATTCATCAAGTTCTCTATCTCTAGGTAACTCTTCAACTTGTAACTCCCAATTTTAAGGGTCTTATAGAATTTGAGGTCCACATTCCTACTAGGAACCTCACTAACGTAGGCATAAGGACGATCATCCTCTCTTGGACCCTCATAATAAGGCCTGTCACCTACATATATGACCGTATCCTGGATCGAGCGAGTATATCGTCGGCCAGATTCATACTCCAATCTCGCGGATACTCCCCAATTGCTTGGGTGCGAATAAGACAGATTGGCAAAAAAATGTAATGGACGATCCCAGCTCATATAATTCTCACCAAGAGGTTTCTCTGATAATTGACCTGCCTGGACAAGGAGGTTATCCATCGGAGAGGAACTCTTGCCTGTCACAATGCTATAATTGAAATTTAGATCTATGTACCAATTCATGAAGAGTCTGCTCTTCAATATGGCCTCCACACCTCTCGACCTTGCATAATCTGCATTGAAATACATATTGAAACTCAAATGCGCATATTTTGGGTTAGAGGGTCTGATGGTCTGGGATGTCTCATAGTCAAACATATCCTTCCAATATGCCTTTAACTCCAACACCTGGTCCTCATTGAAACGGTGTTTGACACCTAGTTCATACTGGACCGTGGTCTTAGGATTGAGATTTGGATTTCCAAAGACCTGATAAGTGGACTGTGCCTTGGAATTTATCTTTGCATAAACATATTGAAAGGTTGGTAATTGTGAAAAATGACCGTAATAAAAATATAGTACGTCATTATCTGTGATAGGATGAGAGATACCAAACCGCGGACTTAACCTGGCCTTCATCTTATATGGTTCTTCAAACCAAGGGAAATCAAATGTCTCTTCATCAAATATCTTTCTGGCCTTGTCAGTGATTATGATGTTGGAAGTATCACTAATTGCATCTTCTACATATCTTCCAGGAATCCAATAGTCTGTTCTAAGCCCCAGGTTCAAGGTCATTCCCTCAAATATTATTCTGTCCTGTAGATAGAAGGCACCAAAATAGGTCTTTGCATTGTAATGATCGTAGTTTGCTCCAAAACCAGATGAACCACTCCAAGGTTCGTCTATATCCAATACCTGAATGTCCGTGATCGTATGCTCAAAACCTGTTTTTATCTTGTGTCCAGATTGAGTATGCACCGTCCAATCTATGTCAAAACGAGTGTTCTCACTACTGAGATCATACCACTCTGGTGCAAAGCCTGTATCATAGAATTCATCACCATATGTGATCTGAATGTTTCCGTCAAGATCTGTATCATCGAGATTGTAATTGATCGGTTCTAGGTCCAATCTTTGCTGGTAGTCACTCCAATGGAGATCCTGGACCGCACTATGTTCCATGGTCGTGAATTTCCCAAGTGTTATCTCATAAAATGACCTAGTGGATAGTGTGTGGGTCCAATTCATGTTAAAAAGTCGTGTGTCTCTGGTAATTGTATTGTAATTATCTAGAATGTTCATATATCGATAAGGGAAATAAGTTGATGAAAAAGCCCTGGGCATGAAATAGCCTTGATTGATGTTCATGGAGGCATCATATGAGATGGACATCTTTTTCTTTGCTGTCAATTCCCAAGTAAGTTTATATAGAAAGTGCCAGTCATTGTTCTCCCTACCCGCAAGTTTTGACATAAGATCTTCCGCCTTTGAGTCACTGATCAATGAAGATTCCCAGTAGCGATGTGGATATAATCTTGAGGCAACAGGAAGATTACCATCGTACATCTTGCCATATCCGTTCAAGAAGAAAGAAAAACGGCCCGGTATCTCAACTCCAGCAATATTAGGAAGTGTCTGAAAAAAGAGGTCAGGTCCACCTAGATTAAACTCTACCCTGTCTGAATTATAATTATCAGCCAGAAGTCTATCACTCGAATACTTTACGGTACCCTCATAATGATCGCGGCCCTCCTTCAGTTTGATATTGACAACACCTGACATGGCTTGACCATACTCTGCATTATATCCCCCTGTAACGATCTCCAACTCCTCAATTGCATCTGCATTGACAAATAAGTTCCCTGAATAGCCAGAAAGAGGATCCTTGACAGAAAAACCATCAACTATGAATATACTTTCATCGATCCTTCCCCCTCTGATATGTATCTCATTGTCCTGAGTTGTCACACCTATCTGCTCTGACAATATGTCCTCTACGCTAGAGACGACCTTCGCTTCTATGTCCTCTCTTCTAACTCTGGCTATGGATGAGGTCTCATCAACATCAAAAAGAGGCTTTTTCCCCATGACCACTACATCTTCTCCAAAACTTAGGACCGTTTCCTCCATATTGAAGTCAAGTGTGATCGTCTCATCAGACCTTATTGACACTCCCGTCTTTAAAATGATCTTATAGCCGATCATGGAGACCTCTACATCATAACTACCCGGTGAAACATCACTAATCCTGAATCTGCCTTCAAGATCTGAGGCAGCGCCATAGTAGGTACCCTTGATCATCACATTCACGCCAGGAAGGCCTTCACCACTATTAGCTTCCTTTATGGTGCCAACCATGGACCCAAGACCTTGAGCATTGAGAATGGTCAAAAAAGAAAAGGTCAAGATTGTGAAGGCTCTAAAATTCATTGTCAAATAGGTATTGGAATAATTTTATCGCAGAACCATTTCCTTGTAGTTTTGGCCTGTATCCATCATGAAGAGGAAGGGTCATGATAACGACCTTGCCAGATAATTGAGTTGGAGAAACACGGTACTGGCCCATATTACAAACAGTAGGATTCCCAATCCAATCATCGCTTCCCTCTGGGTCTGCCATATGGTAGATCTCTGTCAGTGTCTCAAACTCTGATTCGTTTGGCCAAAAACCTTTTACCTTTACAGCTATTAGATGAGAAACAGATAGATTGAGTGTTGTATCAATCGGACTCTCTATTATCTTATTGGGAAAAAGACGTCCACTTGGATTTAACGTGATCAAGGAATCTAGAGGAAACCAGGTGAATGTTGTATCCTCAAAATCAATGGGATTGATGAATAGATTACCTCCACCCATGATGAAATTGACCAGACTTGCCTCTGCACGATTGTACGTATCGTTTGCCGATGCCGTATTATTATATGCCGCATACCAGAGGACTGTTTTAAAATAGTTCAGATTAGCAGTTACATCTGTGGCTGAGTAGGGTAACTCATCGCCTATCTCCCAAAAGGAATATCCATTTGGTCCTATAAGGGTGTCCATCATGCCAACATACCAAGACAATGCATTATTTGAATTATCAAGTGGATAATCATCCACGATCAGTACGTCTCCTACTACGGGTTTGACAACCCAAACTTGAGCATCTGAGGGACGTGTTGAGTCTGGGTATTGTGCTACCAGACTCTCTGCACCAGCTATGTCCTTACATTTAACAAAGAATTTGCGAATACCAGACTCGATGTTTGTCAAGGTAATGCTGGTCTCATCTCCATCCAACCTTTCCCAACAGGTAGCGCATGTATCATCGAGAGCATAGAATATGTCCGTTATCGTCTCATTACCATCTTGATCATAGAGGTCCCATATAAAGGTTCGCGTCGGAAAGGTAAAACTTGTATCCCCACCAATATCAGCGATCAATGGGTTTGATAGATATCTAAATGATAGTTCAGGTGATGAATTCTTTATGGGCAGTGTCAATCTTGAAGGAGTTGGGTCCTCGTTACCATCATTATCAACCGATCTTACCTCAAACGAGAAAATATCCAGATCCGATCTTATGGGAACATAAAATACCCCACTTTCCAAATCAGTGAATGTCCAGATCGAATCACTGCTCCATTTATAATTATAGCCAACTATCTCTCCATCTGGATCCTCTCCCCACCAGTGCAATTCTTGCCTGCTTGTCGTTATGGTAGTAAATGCTTGAGAAAGAGTGTCCCAGACATATTCGCTGTCAGGATCCTCATCAATCGCGTAGATCATATTCCCAAGGGAGTCGATCCTTGAATAAACAGTATCAATGGCAACCAAGGAAAGATAGGTCTGAGGCATGCTCAGGTCAATGGGCTCAGAAGGGTCTTCATATTCCCATCTATTACATGAGAGAAAGACGACCAGTATGAAAAGTCTTATGTTATTCAGAATATCTCCAATATTTAGAGGGCGGGAAGACCCGCCCTCTATTGAATCTATTTTACAAGTAACATCTTCTTGTCAGCAATGAAACTTCCTGCCTTGATCCGATAGATATATAACCCTGATGGGACCTTTTGACCTTTATCATCTAGGCCATTCCAGTTAACCACATGAAAACCTGGATCATATACATTACCCTTAATGAGAGTACGAACCTGTCTACCAACAACATCATAGACAATAAGTTTTACATCTTCTTGAGAGCCAATGGAGAATCGTATTTGGGTCTCGGGGTTAAACGGGTTGGGGAAATTATCATGAAGAGCATAATCATATGGATTTACCTTCACATCATCATCGATCCCAACCATCTGTCCAAGATCTGCTACATCACGGATCTGAACCTTGTATGTACCGTAGCTATAGTTGAAGATTCCCATCACATGATTTAGTTCCTGACCCTCGACAAATGTGCTCATCAAATTATCTGCTTCCAAAGTTGACAAATCATCATCAATGAGTGCCTCAAATCCGGATTCATCCGTGATGGACCAATCAAAATCATTGACAGATGAAATCGTCACATTATCTAGTTTTACCAATACTCCCTCATAGGATTCAACCTCATCAGCAGTTTGAGAAACATCCTCACAACTTACTACGGTCGGGCCTGGTTCATCCAACGTCTCGACAATGGTCACCTGAGCATTGATCAGACGTGTATTCCCACCGAATTTGAATAGCCAGTCTGGATCATAGTCTGTGACGAGCCCAGTTATCGAGACATGCTCTCCACGCGTTATGTCAACCACCTCTTCAGTGTCAAATACAAGGCCTGCCCATTGTTGTTGTGTGCCAGGATCCTGCAAGGCATAAGAGCTATAGCCACTATTATACTGAGCCGTGTCCGCTGTCACGATTCCTGACACTGTGACCTCACATCCTTCATATCTGGTGTTCCCTGATGGCCAAGGAGTATACTGCAGATCAATAACTCCCAACTCGTCCGTAACAACAAACCCAAGTTGGTCATGATCTGTATCATAGGGATATTGACTTGTCTTTGGCTCGGACTGATCTGCACCATCATCCGTTGCTGTGATATAGTAATAGACCGAATTATCGTTTGAGGTGACATCCGATATAGGGATCACTCCAGTGAATACCGAATCATCATCTGACGACATTGTCACAGTGTTATAGGTACTTCCATCAATAGTGTAATGAACAAGCGCCTCAGAGATTGAAGAATTATCCAAGATCACACAAGAGACCGCAACCTCATTATCTGAAGACATTGGCGCACATGGCACTCTTGACATTCCTGATATGGATGGTGGTCCAGAACCAAATTCCATATCATCTGCGTAAAGGGGACATAGCTTGTATGCGGTCGAATCATCATTGCTACCATAATGATGATACAGCCAACCTTCCATGGACTGGAGCAAGGAACCAACCGGAGGAGGACCCAATACCTCAAAGAATGCAGCAATGCTGTCTGAGTCATCATCAACCAATACCGACCCTGATCCATCATCTGCTGCAAAGACCTCATACTGGAAATCATTTCCTGTGACCACAGCATCCTCGACACGAACCATGACATTACCCCATTGCTCTGCCTCAGTAGGCCAACGAAGGTCTCCTGTTTGAACTGTATCAACTACAGGCAGAGGTTGCTCAAAGTCCATTATATTTATTGGTTCAGTGATAAATAGTTCGGTCATGTTTGCCGGTCCGGTCGTGTACTCATAGACATAGCCAGTTGCTTGGATCAGGTCTCCCTCAAATAGGGTAGGGAATGCCGAACTATCTGGGTCGTAAGACAATACTGCGCTCCATGGTCCCCCATTCACATCAGCAAAGATAAATTTGACACCAGATCCAGCATAACTCAACCCGGTTGGCATTGTGACAATTCCCTCCATAGTGACAGTGTCACCCAACATATAGGAGATGTCAGATGAGGCATCCTCTCCTGCTTTCATGAGATCACTATGAAGTACCTGCTGGATACGCTGAATCCTTGTCAGATCTTCCTCGACCACGTCTCGTGCTAGCCTTGGCTGTAGCTTATAATTATCATAGTTATAATCAAGGACACCTTCGATGTCTGCAAGTTGATGACCCTCTACAGGATAGTAAAAGTAATTCCATTTGTCATCGCACCTAGCTGTCAATTCACCATCGCCAAATTCCCACTCTCCATATCCGAGGTCAGGGTTGGTCACTACTACATCTTCAACTGCTATCAAACAACCCTCATACGCTTCACCAATCTCGGATATCGAGATAAAAGAGGGGGTCAACTCTTCCTCAGATTCTCCATGAACAATTCCAGATGTTACACTAGCAAGCTCTGTAAGATTATAATATTCCTCCACTGTTCCAGTTAGAGTTACCTCATCTCCCTCTCCAGGACCTGGATGAGAATTGCCGCTTGCATCTACCCAATCAAAATCATGCCAACCGTCATACTCAAAGCAGACAATTCCATTCCAAGGACCGTCATCATCCTGCACATGCATATATCTGTACTGATCGGAGCCCCAAAACTCAGCTGTTACCACGCCCTGGATGGTCACTTCCTCTCCATTCAATGGACTGGCATCATCAGAATCAGGATCTGTGACGTATTGGATGTCGTAGATGGAGGTAATGGTCCCTGTCTCAGAAATACTAAAGTTTAATGTATCTCCAACAAAGGGATCTAATGCTCCATGTTCACTATCTACTAACCATATATGGAAAACATGGTCACCTACACTTATATCTTCCAAAGATATTGGGTCTGTAGAATAATGCATTACCGCGTTATTGTCATCAAGCATGTAATGGACATGTCCATCAACTCCGTCGCCAGTCGATCCAATAGTAAAATTGGCCACAAAAAACTCTATGGTTACCTGATCAGAGAATAGAGTAGCCCCATCTTCTGGAGATACTATTTGAATTGAAATATCATCAGTTAACTCATGGGGGTGTGAACCGAGATAATCCCAAGTGTCTTGATCCAATACGATCCATTCAGAGTTGTCTGCGCTCGTTCCTGCTGAAGCATTCCAGTCACCTCCGTTCCCTTCCATAACATTTGATTGGCGTAGCAATGTATGATTTGCAGTAGCATCTGTAACGCCAGCAACATCCCATCCTGCGCCTGGGTCGCCACCTTCTAAAGTACCTATCATATCAATAATGGTAGTATCTGTGCCATCGATCTGTGCGAGGGCCCTTACATCATTACCATTAAATGCTGTTATATACCATGGGTCGGCATATGCATGGGTCTCATCTGCCAAATCAGTGATCGTGGCATCAGCATCAGAACTTGCAATGACATAGACATCACCTACATCAATGGTGGCGCCTGTATCAAAAGTAAATGTTTCACTCCATGGATTACCATTATAGTTGCCTAATATGACAAAATCATCCAGCGAAACAGTTTCCCCAGTTCCGTTATAAATTTCAAAATATTTGTTATTCGAACTTCCTTCTGCATACTCACTAAAGAAAAGTCCTGTAACATCGACCTGAGGAGTCTCCAAGGCTCCTTCATCGATCCAAGTAGCAATAAGATCGATCTCATCAGAGGTTAGGTCCTCATTCCCACCTCCAGGCATCTCGCCTGATTCAACTCTCTGCCAGAGTAGACTATTTGCGTGGTCACCTGGGACAATGGCATCTCCACTGTCGCCACCCGACATAAGATCATCATAGTTTGTCAGATTAAGGCCACCAGAATAACCATGGCAACTGGTACAATTATTATCTAACATCGTTTGGATCTCGGTCCCATAGTCCACTTGCCCATAGGTCATCCCAAGAGTTAATAATATTAATGGTATTCTTTGCATTTCATGCTCCTTTATTTGATGATCAAGAATTTCCCTTCCTTGACCTTTCCTGAATTTTTGTCCTCAACAGTAAAGAGATAGAGGCCCGATGCTGTTGCCTGATCATGCATTGTGATCATATCCCAGGCATGTTCTCCGCCTGACATAAGAGGGTTCTTTCGTTCATCGATATTATCAATATCCTGTCCCTTATAGGATTCATCATGGTGAATGATGTCAACAAGATCACCCGCTAAGGAGAATATCCGAATTTCTGCAATTGCAGGCAAATTTCTAAACCATATCATCTTACTTCGGCTACCGTATCCATCCCACAGAGCCTGCCCTCTATATGGATTCGGGTAAACACTTGGATCAGCGGTCCATCCTGATTCAAATGTAGCTTTTTCACCTGGAAAAACATAAACCCTATTTGAGTAGATGGAGCTTTCCAGACTCTCTAGATTAGCATCAGGATCACCTCGATCATACGCTGTGATAGCGTAATAATTTAACCAACCATCCTTAATTCCCGAATTCTCAAATTTGTAGTGGTAGTAAACACCATCAATATCAATGCTATCTGGCTCTCCATAATTTTTTGTGATCTGTATGATGGAGAAACCCGTATTATATCCTATGTCATTTATTTTATCTATCTCTAGAAGCAGCGAGAATTCGCCTAATGATTCATTGTTTGTCTTTCGACTTCCATAGATCCTGTAACCCTCAAAATCTTTTTGTTGACTGATGGGGTCTAGAAATGGCTCAGAATTATCTTGCCAGTAGATTGTCACTTTACCCGTCTCGATCTCAACATGCATGTTAGGTGCAGGCGGTGGTGCGGGTAAGATGTAACGATCGAGCTTCTGATTATCATTGTTGTCCTCACCATCATCCAAGATATTATTTCGGTTTCTATCCTCACCATCATATGCCTTTTGGGCCCAATCATAATTAATAAAAAGATTTCCTCTTCTACCAGGAGAGTCCCCGCTATGTCCATCAGACCATAGACCACACACAACTGAAAATGCGATGCTACAAGAATCTCCGGGAGCGAGGTTCCAGGATGTGGTGTCAATGTTTGGCTTAGAACCGATCGGACCTGCCGATAAAAGGAAAAGCCAACTATTTTCTGATAAGGGATATCCATCTTCCGTGTATTCTGGACCAGTACCCTTGGGTACAGAAGAAGACATCTTATCATATCTCTCATTGTCATCCAATGGCATGCTGTAAGCAGGGTAGTCGCTATTACTGGAATTGGTCCAGACCCATTGAGAATAATACGTTGCTAAATACTCCATGGGTATCGAACCTCCAAGTACAGACATACCGAGATAAGACTCTGACCAACCATCATCTCCGTCTGCATCATACTGGTAGGCAATGTCCCTGGTAAAACCTGCCTCATCAATGGATTCATCAAAACCATTTAAATTATCATACCATGTAAAACCGCCTCCAGGCGTATAATAATCAGTATAGTTGAAATTTGCCACAGATGGGTCCGCCCAAATGCCGGCGTAGATGTCATGAATAGTATCTGTAGATGAATTTTTAAAAGAATAATTAAGAATGACAAATGCATCTGCATAAGAATAATTCCAGGAATAACTCTCTAGATGGATATCCAGTCCCAAGGGATGATGATTGGGTATGCCTAGATCATCTGAAGTTGATTCACCATAGTCATTGAAATCTGCAAACATATCCTGGTGAGATACTGCATCTGGTGAATAGTACTTGGCCATGGAGTCTTGCGTAGTAGAGGATATTGAAGACTGGATTAGTATAGGTTTCTCAGCAAAAAGTTCAAATCCTTCGTTGCCTGCCTCAAAAACACCATCGACAATTGATGTGGAGACCCTTCTCTCACCATCGACCACGCCTCCAACCCAAAGCCCTGCGTATGAGAAGTGCTCTATCTGTTCTCGTGCGATCTCAGTCTGTTGCTTGTACTGGCAGGAAGGATGGATACTTCCATCCTCCATCAGATTCCACCCATTGCCAAGAATTCCAAAGTTGGTGATCGTAAGGCCCAGATTGCCTACGGATGTATATTTATCATACTCATCTGCTGCAAATTGAATTTTTTTTGCGACTCTTTCTTGGCAAATTGAGAATGAGGTAACAATTATGATGCAAACTATAGTACGCATATTATTTTATGAATAGAGCCTTCCTGATCAAAATGGTATTGCCAATGGTGAATTTGAAAAAATACATACCTGATGAATTGCCGCTTGCATCCCATGTGACCTTATGATCCCCGGTGATGAATACAGTATTTATCAAGGTTTCGACCTTATGACCAGAAAGGTCAAAGATCTCAATACTCATACGTCCTTGCTCTCTATTGTCCATATGGATCGTTATTTCAGGATTAAATGGATTTGGGTATAAGGAGATAAGACTAAAACCATTGGGCATGATTGAGCTTTCTTCAATATTCAAAGTGCCATCAAAAGGAATACCCGGAGAGCCAAGGTCCCCATTGCCATATGCCATCGTAGAGTAGAACCAATTCTCACTTAATTGATTATCAACTAAGAGGTCATGTATTTCCATGGATACACCACTGGAAAATGGCCAACCACTTGAATAATTAACCTCATCTACAATTGCTCCTGAAATATCTTGTAAGATGACCTCATCCTCAGTATTGGATAGAGAAAAACCATCATATTCGTAGTCTACATTGATCCCACCATTTAGCGTTTGATCACCATTTCTAGCCAATACAAAATATTCATCCGGCAAGACCGGTATGGTCATTTGATCGGAAAGGATCTCATGTTCATCACCCTGTAGATCTTTTATGGACCAGCCATGAATATCAATCGTCGAATCGGTCATGTTCATTATCTCAAACCACTCACCATACGAGTCAGATACCGATGATGGATTGGCCATGATCTCCGTTATCATCACTCCTTGATCAGAATATGTAAGATCATCAAACCAAACATCCATATAAACAGGTAGGTGGTCAGAGCCATCATGAAGTGCATCTGCTATCTCATCGCTTACAGAATTATTATTTCCATCATTGATCGCATCATTAAAATGATTCCCGTCATTACCAAAGGCCCAGTACGTATCATCAACATAATGCATCGATGAGGAGGCATCAAGTAATGACTGTGAGACAAATAGCCAATCAAACCTGTCGTCCATTCCGCCCGTGGCTCCTCCCCCAAAGTTGGATGTCCTTGGCGATTGGGTATGTACATCCGCATATGAACTATTATTATGCCAGTGTCCTATGCGGTCTATTGGGTCAAATAATCGACCATCATTGTCATCACTACTTGCGGTCAACATGTCAAATGCAGGTTCAGAAGATGAGTTGTTGGAATAGATATTGAAATCTCCACCAACAATGAAATAACTATCAGAGGAGTGGTCATTCAAATAATTTCGCAATATGGTGGTCTCCTGTAATCTCTCATTTGCATTAGAGGTACCAGAGCTTGCTTTTAGATGTACTCCATAAATATTGAACTCAATACCAGACGACGAATGTAACATCACCCATTCAATGACATCTCTGGTTCCGGATGATTGGGCTGAATAGACAACATTTGTGCTGATAAAGGAAAAAATATCGTCTCTATAGTAAAGGGCTATGTCCTGCTGTGCGCTCTGGTTCGTGAAAGGTGCCCCTGACCAATGATCTGAGTCTATGATGTCCAGTACATCTGATTTGAAATTTGAATATCCTGATTGTCCAACGATCTCTTGTGCAATGATCAGATCAGGCTGTACAAAATCGAGGATCAAGACATAGTCATCTTCTCGCTCATTCTCATCTTGGTAATTCAAAACGTTATATGTCATTATGCGAACATTTGATGCATTTACCATGCTAATTAAAATAATGAAAATAATATATCTCATCTAAAAATCAATGTGGGCCTCTATGTGACCGATCTCCATTCCGTTATGGTTGGTTAATTTCTTTGTTCTGAACTTATTCAAGTTGTTTTTCTCATCCTCTGATAATAATTCCAAATGCTCCATCAATGTCATGGCCGCTAGAGGCATCGCTCTAAAACCACCATCCAAGATCTTGATTGCAATTCCGATCGGGCCATGGTCTTCGGTCTTCAATGCAATACCACGTACGGATTCACCACCTACCTTAGTAACTCCCCTACCATTCAATGCACTTATGAACATTGAATCAAAGTGGTTGGTCCCACCAATCATCTCAGGATACGATGTCATCGCATTGAATACTCTTTTCAATTCTGGTTTATTATCTGTGGCCAAGATCTGGAACATCGTTGCAATGGTCTGCAGGGTCATGAAGGGAGTTGGCGCAGAACAACCATCTATCTCTGTGTGGATATCTCCTAGGCCAGTTAGTTCCTTCACATATTTCATTATGGTCTTTTGTACAGGATGATCTTTATGGACATATCCAGTCGTACCTTGCTCCAGGTACTTCGCAAGGGCAAGCATCCCCGCATGTTTCCCACTACAGTTGTTGTGTAAGGGCTGTGGAGATTTACTATCCGAGATCATTTCATATCTTGTGACTCTGTCAGAGGGGTAGTGCGATCCACATTCGTAATCCTCAGCCTTAAGTCCCAACTTGTGGAGCATTGACATCGCTGTATTAACATGCATGTCCTCCCCCTTATGAGACGCGCACATGAGAGCCAACTCTTGATCATCAAAACCCGCCGCATCTATGGCTCCTGCTTTTAATGAAGCCGCAGCCTGAAAAGGTTTTAAGGATGACCTGATGCACGTTAGATAGTGTGGGTCACCAGTACTAAATATTGTTTGACCTTTCCCATCAACTACAACCGCGAATGCGACATGTA